>NZ_JBXWQF010000007.1:0-245783 GCF_059612245.1 Ruegeria sp. CDSA079
CGTTTCAGTCCCATAGTTAATCTCCTTTGGTGCAGTAAATGCTATCAAAGGAGCGGCATCAAACCGTGACAGGTCCAGTGCGATCCAGCAGCGCATGTGGGCGTGGAAATTCAGGTTGGTCTTCGATGGATTGAAGAGCCTCCGCTCGTAGTCTTCTCGCGTCAGTTCGAGTTTGCCCGCGCTGTGCCGTTTCTCTTCCTCAGGGCACAAGAAACGCGGCGCGTGAATGTCGGCTTGAACGGCAACGCCGTATTTATCGCGAAGCCAGAGGCAGAAGCTGCGGACAAGCCGGACCTGCTCGGGAAGCGGTAGCTCGCGCGGCAGGGATGGGCGCAGTTCGCGGATGACTCTTGCATTCTTTCGGCGTTCCGAACGCTCGGCAGCGTTCCAGAGCTCCTCGGCGTTTCCTGTCCAGTTGATCAATTCATGAGACAGTAGGCCACCCTTTCTGCCCGGCGAAAACCGTCGTCCAACCCGCGCATCCCGGAAGGTGGTGCGCGCGGTGTAAGCGGCGGATTTGACGGCGGAGCGACCGTCGGCACGAGAATGCAGGATGACTTCGAGTCTGCTGGCGGGGTGTATCATGTAAAGGACATCGGGCCCCAACCCGATCTCCGCACAAAAAAGCCCGGGGCAGGCGCGCAGGCAAACCCCAAGTTTGCGTAACTGCGCGCATTGCCCAACGGGCATGCGGACGGTCGCTCACAAGCGGCCTGGCGAAGCCACATTTTAGCGCCCGGGTGGCGAAGCCGGGGTCCAGGCCGCATTTCCTGTTCGACCACCACGATCAAGGGAGAACGAAATGGCGGATCTGGATCAACAAATCGAACAGGCGCGCGCGAGACTCAGGGACCTGCAGGCACGGGCGAGCAAACAACGACGACGTAATGAAACGCGCAAAAAGATTATCTATGGCGCCGCTGTTTTGAAGCTTCTCGAGGAAATTGAGAGAGACAAAGCTGATCGGTTGCTCAAGCTTCTGCACGAACGTATCTCACGCGACTCAGATCGAGAGCTGTTAGGGCTGTAAACCCAGTTAGATCTTCTTGAGGCACTGCCCGCTCTCAGAAGGGTTGGCTGACTTGGGCCTATTGAAAGAAAAAAACTGGCGCGGCTTACCGCGCTCAGTATCGTCAGGTCGCGACGTGAGAAACATCCTTGTCCGGCGAATAAATGTCCAGGATGTTCCAATGACCGGTCGTTGGTGTCGGGTTGTTGATCATTGGCACATCCAGCACGGTTGGTTTGCCGCTGGCGATTGCCGCTTCCAATGCAGGCAACAACTCGTCAGCAGCGCCGAGTCTGTGCCCTTCCGCGCCGTAGGCTCGCGCTATGTCGGCATAGCCCGGTCCGTTTGCGGGTGCGGCGGCTGATCCGGGGAACGTCGTCCCGTATGTCAGACCGTAGTGAGCCTTTTGCAAACCCGCGATGGTTCCGAAGGCGTTGTTGTTCATAACCAGCCAGATGATGCCCAGATCAAGTTCGACGGCCGTTGCAAGCATTGACGGGTTTTGGCCGAAACCACCATCACCAACCAGGCTGATCACCACACGATCAGGTGCTGCCAGCTTTGCGCCGATCGCGCCCGGAGGGCCAAAACCCATCGTGGCGAACCCGCCCGGCGTCAGTATTGAACCGGGTGTCAGGATATCGAATTGCTGTCCGACACCGTTCTTGTTCCACCCAACGTCCGTGGTGATGATGGCATCCTCAGGCAGTGCCTTGCGGGTATCTGCCAGAATACGCTCGGGCATCATCGGAAAGGCCGATGAAGTCGCCATTTCCACGTTGCGCTCTTTGAAGTTGGTCCGGAATTCAGCAATTTTCTGTTCAAGCGCGGGGCGTTTGAAACCGCCCGGATACATCTCGCGGGCAACCCGGTTGAGGACGCGCAACGCGGCCTTGGCGTCCGCAACGACACCGATCTCGGTGGGATAATTCCGGCCGATCTCCTGCGGTTCGATGTCGATATGAATGACCTTCGAGCCTGGAATGTTGAACGTGTAGCCAGGATACCAACTTGAACAATCAGCTTCTTTGAACCGAGTGCCCACGGCAAAGATGTAGTCCGCATTCAAGCAGGACTGGTTGACCAATTCGGTGCCCCAAAACCCGGTCATTCCCAGCACAAGCGGATGGTCGTCCCGCAATGCGCCCTTGCCCATCAGAGAATGCGCAACCGGCAAGCCCATATGTTCCACAAAGGTGCGCAGCTCCTCGCTGGCCTGTGCCAGAAGGATACCGCCTCCGACATAAGCCACCGAATTTTCAGCCTTCGCCAGTGCCTCGACAATCTCCCGCGCGGTTTCGTCGTCGATCGACGGTTTCTTGAGCGCGTTCGTGTTACCGAGAATACGATCAAAGCTGTCCGGCGGGATGACTTCCGAGAAGATGTCCATCGGCACATTGACCAACACAGGGCCAGGCTGACCGCTTTCCGCGAGGTGAAACGCCTTTTCCAGAATCTCGGCCATCAGGTCTGCCCGATCTACGCGCCATGCACGTTTGACAAACGGGCGATAAATCTCCCACTGGGCAGCGTCCGCGTGCAGGTTCACCTCTTGATGTGGATGCTTGCCGTAGTAGTGCGTAGGAATATCGCCCGCGATCACGACCATCGGGATACAGTCCAGTGCGGCGTTGGCGACCCCGGTGGCGCAGTTTGTCAAACCTGGGGAGAGGTGCGACAACACCACCGAGGCCTTGCCCGTCACGCGGGCATATGCATCCGCCGCGTGGCTGGCGATTTGTTCGTGCCGCACGGTGACGAAATCGATGGGACTTTCCGCCAGCGCAGTCAGAACCGCGATGTTCGTGTGCCCGCACAGGCCAAATACATGCTTGACCTCACGGCGTTCGAGAAAATCAACGATATGCTCAGCAACGGTTTTGCCGTCCAGTTTGCTTGCGTCCATCACGCGACCTCCTGTCCGTAGAACTCACCGAACAGGTCCGGCTCCGAGGGGCGATCCTCGGGGATCGGACGGCTGACCCAGGTGTAGTTCATCATGTGTTTCATGGTGACGTTTTCGTTGGTGATGTTGCCGCCCCAGATGCCGCAGCCCAGGCTGCTGGTCATAGGCATGCCATTGGTCCAGGCACCCGCATTGGCCTTGGACTGAGGCTGTCGAACCATCATGCGGCTGACCGGAGCAAGACGCGCCAACCGGTCGATGTGATTGTCATTGTGGCTGTAGATGCCGCAGGAATGGCCCTTACCTCCGGTGTTGTAGATCTGGCTAACCGTTTCCAGCGCGTCATCGAACGTATCGAAGTGATATAGAGCCATCAGCGTGGTCAGTTTTTCCTTGGAGAACTTGTGCTGCGACCCGATTTGTCCCTGATTTTCAACCATCAGAAACTTGCGATCTTCGGGGATGCTAAAACCGGCGACTTGGGCCGTTTGCTGAGGCGGACAGGCGATGGTCGGGAACGTACGGTTTCCCTTCTCATCCCACATGGCCGCTTCGAGCATGGCCTTCTCTTCGTCCGAACACAGGTACCCGCCCTCGGCTTGAAGCGCCTTGATCATATCGTCGTAGACCGAACGCTGGATGATGATGTTGCCGTCAGCCGAGCAACCCGAGCCAAAGTCGGACGTCTTCGAAATACGTGTGTTCTGAGCGGCGATGTCCAAGTCGGCTGTCTCATCGATGACAATGGATGAATTGCCCGCGCCGACACCATAGGCTGGACGCCCTGAACTGTACGCCGCTTTGACCATGGGCTTGCCGCCCGTCGCCAAGGTGAGGTCGCAGATCTCCATCAGATGTTGCGTCAATGGGATCGACGGTTTGCGAATGGATTGAAACAAGTCCTCGGGGGCACCGGCGGCACGACAAGCTGCACGCATGACCTCGACCATTTCATAGGTGGTATGGGCGGTTCGCGGGTGCGGGCTGAAGATGACCGCATTTCGCGCGTTGGCGGCGGAAACACCGGTCACTGGTGGTGTCATCGCCGGGTTGGTCATTGGGATCAAGGATGCGATCACCCCGGCAGGTTTGGCATATTTCACCAGACCTTTTTCCTCATCCACCTCGACGATACCGGTCGATGGAGTGCGCAAGACATCACGCAATACCATGTGAACCTTGAAACGCTTCGCAGGGCGTCCTTCGCGATCTCCGATACCGCTTTCATCCACGCCTTGCTGAGCCAGACGCGTGAAGGTTTTCTCGTTCCCCGCATACCACGCAATGGCCTGAGACAGGCGGTCCAGCCTGTCCTGATCCCAATCCTCGATTTCGGCCATTGCAGCGCGTGCGCGTGCCAGCATATCGGCCGCGAGTTGTCGGTCGTTTTCAGTGAGCTCTTTGCCCATGATGATCCTCTTGGTGTTTTGGAATTGCAGCATCGGACATACGACGCTGTGACCGCGCCTGGCCGAATGTTCGCTTGGCGTGGCTGAGACAGCGACGCGCGTGTTCTTCATATCCCAACTCGGCAACGCGGCTTTGGTTGGGCAGTTCGATGGAATAGTCGACGGGCGGCATCCGTTCGATGATGCCGGTGAAATCGATCCAGCCTTCGCCGGGGTACAACCTTGCATCACGGGCCAGCTGGATCATGCCCTCGCGCGTATCGGCAATGCCGGGCAGGCAATCAGAGATATGCAAGAAATGAAACAGATCCGAGGGGACGTGCAAAAGCTCTCCGAGATCAACGCGGCTGAGGTGCAGATAAAGCGTATCGACCAGAATACCGCCATTCGACTGGTCGGAGGCACGGACAATATCCAATGCCTCATCCAGAGTGCGCAAGCGAGAGAAGCTTGGAAACTCCAAATCGACTGTCAGCCCATAGGTCGCTGCCAACTCGCAGGTCTCGGAATAGACGTCGATCAGAAAGTCACGATCATCGCGGGTGTTGGTCCACGCACTCATGATCATGCGCTTGGCGCCCAGTTCCCCGCCAATCTCAAGAGAAGGCTCAAAACTGCGCGGATCGACATCTTCTGTGATGCGCGCAAGTTCGACATCGAGGACTTTCAAGCCAGTGGTAGAGAGAGCAGTTTTGGTGGCTTGCACCTGTGCCTTGTCGATTGGAGATTGAGTGAACTCACCGGGTACATGCATCGGGATAAACCGGGGGCTGACGGCATCGTAACCGGCCCGCGCGGCGATATAGACCAGCTCGGGCGGCGTACAGCCGATCAGCGTCAGATGCGCCAAGGAGTAAAGAGAGGGGCTTGCGCCAGCCTCTTCGGGTTTCGCCATGAACGACAGCTCCACGTGTCTGCGAATCTCAATTTCATCACACGTAGTAAAAAATATCTGATATTTTTTAAAATATCAACTTTTAATGCTGAGCAGGAAATGAAAGCGCCCGGGCAACTGCCCGGGCGTGTTTTACATTCGTGTTGGCAGAGCCTTAGAGAGTGACCCATTCCCCACCGGACTGGTGAGAGCGCACAGAGGCTTCAATGAATCGGACACCGTCTGCACCTTGTTCAACACTGGGATAAGCAAGCCAATCGGCCGGAACGGTAACGCCATCCCGACGCGCGGCTACGGCCATGGCAAATTCCGTATAGAGGTTGGCCCAGGCTTCGATAATCCCTTCGGGAAAGCCGCGCGCCGTACGGATCAGACGCTCCGCACCAGGTCCGATGCCGTGCCCGTGACCTCGGCTAATGATACGATCCGGCTCACCAAACCGATTGAACTTCAGCTGTTCCGAATTCTCCAGGTCCCACTCGAGACCTCCCTCGTTCCCATATATCCGCAACCGCAACCCTCCCCGATTCCCGGGGGCAAGGCGTGTCGCCATCAGGGTTCCCGGAACCTCGTTTTGATAGCGGGTGAACATGAATGCTGTGTCTTCCAAAGGCTTTGGCGCGCCGCAGACATGAAACTCGGCCCGTAGGTTGGTCAAGGGCAGGCCCGAGACAAAACTGGCCAGATGCGCGGCATGGGTTCCGATATCGCCGACACAGCTGGTCGGACCAGAAATCTTTGGGTCCAGCCGCCATTTGACATGGGGCGCATCAGCCACATCATCGGGCGTCATCCAGTCTTGCATGAACTCGACGTGGATTTGGTTGATTTTACCGATGCCGCCTTCCGCCACGATTTGTTTGGCCTGACGGATGACCGGAAAGCACGACATCGCATATCCGACGGCAAAGACCTGTCCCGTGCGCGCGGCGATCTTCTCAAGCCCCTCGGCCTCGGCAACTTTGTTGGTCAGGGGCTTGTCGCACAGTACATCAATGCCCGCCTCCAGAAAGGTTTTGGCCGCTTCGAAATGAACGTGGTTCGGGGTGGTGATCATGACGGCATCTACGCCATCCGGGCGTGCCGCCTCGGCCTTTGCCATCTCGTCGAAGGACGCATAGCACCGGTAGGCCGGCAGGAACCACTCGGCCCCGCGCGCCTTGCTTCGCATGGCGTCAGAACTGAGCGCTCCTGCGACGACCTCCCACCGGTCGGTCATCCGCGCGGCCGTTGCCTGCGTGACAGAGATACGTCCGCCGCCAACAACACCCAGCCGCAAACGGCGAGACAGGCGGGGGAAAGGTCCGTCAAAGTTCAGATTTTCGGGTAAAAGTCTCTCAGCCATTCTGAACCTCCATCTCAGGAACCTGCGCGCCTTCTGGCAGTATTTCGACAGCCATGAAGATGCTGGGGGTAATCGTCTCGTATTGATGCCAGGGATAGTTGCCGTCGGCGTCATACATCGGCTTGTGCGTCATGCCGGGGGCCATGAATTCTTCGAGGTAAAGGGTTTCAACGTCCCATTCGCGGCATTGCTGCATTTTACCAAAGCCCACAATTTGCGTATGCACTTCGCGGAACCCCGGCACCGGACAGAACGGATGTTCCTTGTGCAATCCAACATTCAGTGGAACCGAGCCCGAGTGGTACATAGTCAATCCAACGTTACCCACAAAGACCTTTGGCGACATGTAATGGCTGACACCGCGCAGACGCTCCTCTTGGCGGATATCAAAAGCAGATGGCCACGTATCTTTCACCCATTCAAATAACTCGTTCTCATCGGCATGGGCGTCGAAACCGTGGACAATGACTGCATGTTCCACGCCG
Source organism: Ruegeria sp. CDSA079 (assembly GCF_059612245.1). Classification (NCBI taxonomy): domain Bacteria; kingdom Pseudomonadati; phylum Pseudomonadota; class Alphaproteobacteria; order Rhodobacterales; family Roseobacteraceae; genus Ruegeria; species Ruegeria sp. CDSA079. The sequence goes on from NZ_JBXWQF010000007.1 coordinate 7,050, forward strand.
TTAAGCGTGCTATCTTGCACGATAACGGACGAAAGCGGTGCAACGGTCTGATCCACGACTGAAAGGTCTCGTCCCCCAAGGTTCAGAACAATTGCACGACCCTCGACAGATATTCTGTCTTCGTCAGTTATGTGCTGGACGCGAAAGAATGGCTGGGCAAAGTCGAGTGTCTCAATCGGCATGCGCCAACTCCTTCCTCTCTTCGTTCAGGAAATCGACCGGCAGAGGTTTCGGTGCTGCGCAACGGCTTTCTATTGTCTGGTAAGCACCAAATTTCGGCGCCCGTTCAATCGCGTCCATGACCTCAAACACATGGTAGGCAAGCGCTCCACTCGCGCGGGGTTGGCGGCCTTCTTGTGCCGCCAGGGCCAGGTCCAATAAGCCGAGGCCACGGCTGTCTTCGTTAAACCCATGTTTGTTTTCGACCACCTGCCAGTCCCCACGACCGGTTGGACGAGGTTGATGAGACCAGCGCGAGGTCTCCCGCGTTTTCAACCAGACATCCCCTTGAAAGATATTGGCGCCATGAACCGGGTCAGGGTCAGGGATGCTTATAGTTCCGTCTTCGCCATAGATCTCGAAACGGGGCGTTTCGCTGTCCCAGACATCAAAACTCATTGTCATTGACCCGATGGCGCCGGACGAGAACTGCAGTAGGCTTAGGGAGTGCGTGTTGACCTCGACATCCATCCACTCTCCGTTGCGCGGACCGTTTTCGATCATCCGCTGGTCAAATGTTCGCCGCGCCATTCCGGCGACACGGTCAACAGGCCCAAGACAGCAGATCATGGCGGTCAGATAATATGGCCCAAGGTCCAGCAAAGGTCCTCCACCCGCCTGATAGTAGAAATCCGGGTTGGGGTGATGGCGTTCCGTGCCGTGGGTGCCAACATGGGCAAAAACCCCTGTTGGCTTCCCGATAGCGCCTTCATCGATCAAACGCCGAACGGTCTGCCAACGACCGCCCAGAAACGTGTCGGGCGCGCAACCAACCAGTCGCCCCTTTTCAGAGGCCGTGTGCAGGATCGCCTTTCCATCCGATCGGTTCATGACCAGTGGCTTTTCGGAATAGACGTGCTTGCCCGCCTCTAACGCGCGCAGGCTGATTTCGGCATGCGCCGCCGGAATTGTCAGGTTCAGAACGCAATCAATCGCCGGGTCGTCAAACACGTCATCCGGCGTGCAGGCCTTGACGATGCCGTATTGATCCGCCTTGGCGCGGCTTTCTAAAGGATCGAGGCTTGCGCAGGCCACAACCTCGACGCTCGAAAAATTGGATAGTGTTTTTAGATAGATGTCGCTGATACGACCACAACCAATAAGGCCGACCCGGAAGGATTTCGATGTCTCACGTGTCATCATTCCTGTCTTCGTAAAGGGGTAAGTAATTCGGTGGCATGGGCCCTTTGTTCCGACCGCCCTGCCCCATCTGCTCCCAGGCGTGGGCGAGTATTCCGACCGAACGGGACAGGCAGAACAGCCCTCGCGACAAGGGTGCAGGAAAGCCAAGTTCGCAGAAGATCACAGCTGTCGCGCCATCGATATTCATGGCGATGGGCCGACCTCCGCGTTGACGGCCGAGTTCGGCCTGAACCTCTTCTCCGATATCGGCAAACCGGCCAGAAACTGTGCCTTCTGCCGCGGCATCACGAACAAGTTGCATCAATCGTGGTGCGCGTGGGTCCACAGGCTTGTGAAACCTGTGACCAAAGCCCGATACGATCTTGCCGTAGGTCTCGCGCCAGCTGTCCAAGCCATCCCGAACAGCGTCATTCAACGATGCTCCCGCATCCATTCGGCCCGCAATATCATAGTACAGCTCTGCACACTGCTCTCCTGCCCCACCATGCACGTCGCCCAGCATGTTAACCGCAGTCGCCATCGCATTATTGAGACCTACCCCGCAGGTGGCGGCCATACGCGCAGCCGCGATCGAGGGGGCCTGTGGGCCATGATCCACGCCTGCGACCAAAGCTGCTTCGAACAGGCTCGCTTGTGCGTCGCTGGGCAGATCGCCCCGCACCATTAGCCAGATCATCTGCGGGAAAGATACGTTCCCGATCAGGTTTTCTATGGCGTTGCCGCGAAAAGCGATCTGGCCGGGCTTCATGTCGATGATGGAGGTTCGCCACCATTGGCGAACAGCCCGCTCATCCATTGTCATGTTTTCATCCAGCACGGTCATTGAGTCTGCACCTCTTTGAGCGTCTGGGTTTTGCTTTGCGCGGCGAGGCGAATGGGTGCATTGCGCGCACCGTAACCGGCATAGCCCATGCGGCGTTGCACAATTTCGAAGAAGAAGCCGTTAAAGATGGGGCGGCTGTATATCTGGAAATACTCGGCACCCGCTGCCCAATCGTAGAGAATGTTGCCTCGGCGCAGTTTGGCGATCAAATCGTCATCCAATCCGAAATTCGCTTGCAGATCAGCGTAGTAGTTTTCTGGAATCGTCAGGCTGGGAAAGCCGGACTTGCGCAGTTGATCCGAAGTTTCAAAAATATCATCCGACTGGAAGGCGATGTGCTGAACACCGGCCCCAAAGCCATCTTCAAGGAATGAGGCCGCCAAAGTTCGGCGCCCAACTGCCCCGTTCAGGTTTAAGCGCACTTCGCCTTCGGGGCTTTCGATAGCCTGGCTTTGCACGACACCGGACGGGTCGGCGACGTTAACGATAGGGGATTTTGCCATCTCGAAAGTCGAAATGTAGTAGAGTAGCCAGCTTTGCATCTCATCGTGACGCATCGTCTGGGCCAGATGGTCGATACGACGCAGACCGGCAGGTTGGGTGGCTTTGGTTTTCGCAACCGGCTCGAACTCAATGTCCCATACCCGATGGAGATCGGATTTCTCATCGATGAAATGAACGACGTTGCCACCAACGCCCCGAATGGCCGGGATATCCAGTTCCCCTGTTCCCACCGGTTGTGAGAAATTCGGCGCGCCCAACGCGGTCGCCCGCTGAACCGTCTGATCCGCATCTTTGACACGCAACCCCATGTCACAAACGGAGGGGCCGTGACCCAGGAACGCCGAATGGGCAAATCCTTCCTTTTCGGTATTCACAACGATGTTTATCGCGCCCTGCCGCCACAGCTCGACGGACTTGGATACGTGTTTTCGCTCCATTCGAAAACACATTGCTGACAACATATCTGCCAGCTGCGCGCCGCTTGTTTCGTCGGCTGTAAATTCGACGAATTCGAAGCCTGACGCATAGACGCGTTCCGGCAGGTCCGGGATGCCGAAATCGGTTCCCGGCTCGGTCCGGGATACCTCATCCAGGAGGTTCACCAGCGACCTGTAGCTGTCTCGGGCCAGTGTTCGGCCACCGGGTTGAGGAGCTGCTTCGTTGACGCGTGCAACCGACCAAGGCCCTTTGTATCCGGCGCGGGACAACACGCGAACGAAGCCTGCAAGGTTCAGCGACCCAAGCCCCGGCAGAAGCCCAAAGTGCCGCTTGAGCCGACGTATATCCATCTCAAGCCGGGGTGCATCGGACAGTTGCACATGGAACAGCCGCTCCCCGGGAATGTCCCGAAGGCGGGCTGGTTTGGATCCGTCGGCAAGCGAGAAGAAGGAATTCAAAGCCAACCCCAGATTAGGGCTATCGATGGCTTCAACGACGCTTAGCGCCTGCTCGTCCGAGTGAACAAGATCCGACCATGGCAAGCCCATATATGCCAGACGCAACCCCATCTCTTTCGCGATCTTGGTCGCCTCGCCAAGGTCTGCGATGACCTGTTCTTTGGTTGCAGCGGCATCAACCTCGAAGGCAGACCCGATGAGCAGCAATTCCGTTCCCAACTCGCTCATCAGGTCGAGTTTGCGCTTCAGCCGATCAAAGGCGCTCTCCCGTCCGGAGTCGGACTGCCCTTCAAGGTTATGGAAGGGTTGTAACAGGCAAATCTTCAGGTCGAGATCTGATGCTATATCCCGAATTTGCGATGGCGGCCCGTCAAAAGCGGTCAAATCCGGTTCGTGTAATTCGACGCCCCCGAAGCCCGCTTCAGCGATAGCACTCAGTTTTTCGGCCAGATCACCAGGGATCGACGTTGTCGAAACCGAGAGGCACATTATCCCTGATACCCAAACATACGCGGCAACCACAGGACCAGATCAGGCATCAGCATCATGATCACCAGGGCGAAGATGAGCACCGCCAGGAAGGCCCAGATTTCCGAAATGATTTCACGCAGTGGGATGTCCGTCACGGCGTTGATCACAAAGAGTAGAATGCCATAGGGCGGCGTGATCAGACCGATCATCGAGTTCACGACGACCAACACCCCGAAATGTACCAGATCAATCCCGAGCGCTTCGCAAGTCGGGATGAACAGGGGCACAATCACCAGGATGATCGTTGTTGCGTCTAACACGCATCCCAGCGCGAGGATCAGCAGGTTTACGAGGATCAGGAACACAATCGGGCTTACATCAGAACCCTCCAGCAGTGCCGAGATCGACTGAGGAATTTGCTCCTGAATGACGATGAAATTCAGAATGAACGCGCCACCAATGACCACCCCGACGGCTGCGGAAGAGCGCGCGCTGTCAACGAACACTTGATAAAGTCCACGGAAGGTCAGCGCGCGGTAGAACAACGCTGCCAGTAGCAAAGCGTAGAATGCAGCAACTGCGGCGGCTTCGGTCGGAGTGGTAACGCCGCCATATATGCCGTACAGCAGGATTGCGGGCATCAGCAGTGCCGGGAACGCGTTGGCGGTTTTAGCCGGCAACTCGCGCAGTGGAACTGGTTCTTCCAATGCAAAGTTCCGCTTTCCGGCCAGATAGTAGTTCATCGCCATGAGGACGACGCCCATGATCAGGCCCGGCAGAATACCGGCCAAGAACAGAGACCCGATAGAGGCCTTGGAAACGAGCGCGTACAAAACCATAGGGATCGAGGGCGGAATGATCGGGCCAATCGTTGCCGACGCCGCCGTGATTGCAGCTGCGTAGCCTCGGCTGTAGCGGCCATCCTTGGTCATCATCTCAATGATGATCTTGCCGATCCCGGCAGCGTCCGCGACGGCAGAGCCGGACATGCCGGAGAAAATCAACGACGCAACCACGTTGACGTGCCCGAGGCCGCCCTTGAACCGCCCGACAGCAGCGACGCAGAAGTTCAGCAGACGGTCCGTGATCGACCCAGCGTTCATGATATTCGCAGCGACAATGAACAACGGTACGGCAAGCAGGATCGTGCTTTTGTAGAAGCCTTGCAGGATCTTCTCACCTGCGAGGGCGACGTCCAATCCGGCCGTGCCCAGATACACCAATGAGGCTAAAAGGATGGAATAGCCGATAGGTGTCCCGATGCCTGCCAGAAGAAAGAGCGCGAGCAGGCAGGAAAGAAGTTCAAAGCTCATTTGCCTGCTTCCTCGTCGTCTTCACCGTCGACGCGGGGATGATCGTCAACCACGTTGTACCCAACGACCAGTTCCAGCTCGGTTTTAGGTGGGCCATTTCGCAGGATGTCAAAGAACAGCCACCCATACCGCGCTGCGACGACCAGCATGAACACCGCATAAATTGAGAACACGGTGCGCAGCGGTATCTTCTCACCCGAGAACGGATTGCGGACAGTCGATGTCTTGCGGATTTTCATCCAGTCGATGTAGTCCCACGTCGGAAGGAAACTGTAGAGCATTCCCACCACAATTGCCGCGGCTGCAAGCATCGCAAAAACCTGACGCACCCGCATCGGCACCGACAGATAGATGATGTCGAACTTCACGTGATCCCGTTCGCGCACGACGAAGGCGCAACTGAAGAAGATCACCCAGACCCAGAGGATGCCGATGAGTTCAAGCGTCCATCCGGCGGGGGTGAAGAAGTAGCGCAAGAGTATTTGCAGCAGGAAGATCAGGAAGATTGCCGCCAGCATCCCGCCGGCAATCGCTTCGGTCAGTCGGGAGAACCCCTTTATAAAGGCTTTCATTATGGTTCTCCCTCCCTTGTCTTACTGGGCTCGGTTGCCCAAAGCGTTGATCTGATCCAGAACGCCTTCGGGCCATGAACCAGCGAATTCGCTATCCAGATACATAGACTGTACCTGATCGCGGAACGCTGCGAGATCGGGCTCGTAGATCTCCATTCCCTGTTCTTTCAGGAAGCTGACAAGGTCCTCTTCTTTCTGAAGCTGCTTCTGACGACCAGATTCAGCGGCTGCATCTGCTGCTTCCTGAACCTTGGCTTGCTGTTCCGGTGTCAGTCCGTCCCAGACCTCTTTGCCGATAGCGATGTAGTTCAGGTCAACCAAATGAGACGTCAAAACGATCTGATTGGTCACTTCGTAGAACTTTGCGTCCACGACGGTCGGCAGTGGGTTGTCCTGACCGTCAACGGCACCGGTCGACAGAGCCGTGTAAACCTCTGAGAACGCCATTGGCGTTGGGGCAGCACCCAGCGCTTTGCCAAGGAACTGCCACGCATCTGTGCCCGGCATCCGCAGGTTCACACCCTCCAGATCAGCCGGAGTGCTGACGGTCAGTTCATCCTTGGGCTGGCGCAGGTTCACCTGACGACGCCCAAGATACATGACCGACAGCAGTTTGACGCCAAGTTCTTCTTCGGCCTTTTGCTTGAAGGCATCCATCAAGGGATCGTTGAAGACAGCCACCTGATGCGCGGCGTCCTGGTGGACATAGCCTGCCGTAAAGATCGAAAACTCGGGGAAGAACTGTGCAAGTTCCTGTGCCGAAGTGATCGACATCTCCAGGTTGCCACGGCTGAGGGCGTCCAACTCGGTACCTTGGGCGAAGATTGTACCGTTATAGCTGGGTTCATAGCTTGCAAAATCAGCAACCATGGGGGCAAAAACTTCGGCCATTGCGACCGAACGCTGATCGGTATCCGATCCTGATGTTGCGAGGCGAAGTTGCACTTTGTCTTCCGCCAACACTCCATTTGTTGCGCTAAACAAAACACCGGTTGCGACCATGGCTGATACAGCAGCCCGTCGGGTAAATTTGGTAATCACTTTGCTCCTCCCTGAGACATCATGATGCATTTTTCCGATTCTGAGTTTTGACCTATTTTGGACATTTTGCAAGATTTTTTACAAAATATCAGATATTTTTTATTGTCTGCAATCTCTGTTGCTGCATTTCTTGAAGGTTTCTTATTCTAACAGTCTCACCAGTCCTGCAGGAATTCTGAATGGCTTCAATAACTTGAAGTGTTCTGAAGCCTTCCCATCCGGACACAATCGGATCTACTTCGTGCCGAGCAACTTCAACAAAGTGCCTGAGTTGATTTACCAGCGGGTCAGATGCACCCTTCTTCAGCGCGGTTGACGAGATTGGAACCCACCAATCCCTTTGCTCACTCTGGTAGCTCCATAGTCGAAGATCGGGGACGGACAACGACCCATGAGAGCCACCTATCATGTAGCTACTCTCAGTGGTCGACGGATAGATTGGATATTCCTGAGACGTCATCTCCCAGCTCCACGGGGCGACGATACTGTCGGACACACTTATGGTCCCAATCGCCCCGCTTTCAAACGTCAACAGCGCACCAGCAACATCTTCGTTGTCGTAACCCCGCTGCGATGCAGCCGACTGCGCTTGTACAGTCTCGACCTCTCCGGCCAGATACCGCAAAAGATCCACATCATGGACAAGATTGACTGAGATGGGCCCTGCACCAGGTTTCTTTCGCCAGGGCGCAGCATCAAAGTATTCGTTTGGCTTATAGAACCAGCAGTTGGCATGGACAGCGCGAACATCTCCAATCTTCCCATCAACAATGGCTTCTTTGGCTGACTTGATCAGAGGATTGTGCCGACGATGATGTCCGACCATCAGTGGCACATTGGCCCTCTCCGCTTCTTGAACAAGCTCCAGTGCAGCGGTGGCTTCTACAGCGATCGGTTTTTCGACGAGTACGGGACAACTATGCCGAACACACGTGAGGCCCTGTTCGACATGAAGCGTCGTTGGGGTCGCAAGCACAGCTCCGTCCGGTGTCTGATTTGCAAACATTTCCTCGAGGGTCTCGTAACGTGCGACCCCGTGCTCAACGGCATATGCACGGCCTTCATCGCTGGGATCAACTACTGCAACAAGATCAACATGGCGCAACGCTCGGATAGCGTCTGCGTGGCGGCGTCCAACAAGGCCAATGCCAACGATGGCAATGCGAAAGTTCTTAGACACTTTGCTTCCTTCCGGAGGGTCCGGAAAATCCCGAAACCGATGATTGCGATCGGGCTGCTTTGCCCAACTTGGCCATGACCGTATTGGGGTTTTCGCGATTCCGCAATAATGTATGGTATTTTTATTTTTACCATACATCGATCTGGATTGCTGATGTCTCTGAAAAATGCTAATTGAATGAGGAAACTGAGAATATCGGGTGAAACGTATGGCGAAACAGCCGTCTACGATAGGTGCAAGCACCTATCAGCACATCAAGCGGGATATCATCTTCGGAGAGTTGCAGCCCGGTTCCAAACTGAAGCTCGACGCCTTGAAGGAACGCTACTCGGCGAGCCTTTCGACACTTCGTGAAACTCTGAACAGGCTTGCCAGCGACGGATTTGTCGAAGCTCCCGAGCAACGGGGATTTCTGGTTACGCCGGTCTCCCACGAAGACCTGACCGAGATTGCAGAACTGCGAGTCCTGTTGGAATGCCACGCGTTGGAGTTGTCCATTGCGAACGGCGACACGGATTGGGAAGGCAATCTGGTTGCCGCACACCACAAACTGCACCTGATGGAACAACAGCTTCTCAAGGGCGACGAATCCGAGAAAGAAACCTGGAAACGATATGATTGGGAGTTTCACCAGGCGATGATCGCGGCCTGCCACTCTAAGAACCTTCTGTCTCTGCACTCTATCATATACGACAAGTACCTGCGGTATCAGATGCTTGTGCTGACCTATCGCGGCGAAGAGGCGGTCAAGGAGCACAAGGGCATGTTCGATGCCGCGCTGGCCAGAGACGCCGACACGGCGAAGAGGCTGTTGGAAGATCACATTCGAAATGGCCTCCAGCATACCTTGGAGGCTATGTAAGACGTTCCCCTTGCCGCAATAGCGACAACCTTCAACGCAGAGCACCCCGGTGAAGGCCAATTTCTTTTGATCGAATTCGCCAGTCAGGGCACCGCTACGACAATTGACCTTTCGGCTTACCCCTTGAAGGTCACGGCACCCATATTTTACAGAGTGTTAATGTGTGGGGTTTGTATCCAAGACGGACCTCCGCTACCATTAAATCCATAAAATATAGGCCTAGACGATCCCGTTCGTGCGCGCGCATCCTCTAGAAAGCTACCGGTACTATACCTGTACCATTTAATCTCACATTCACAATTGCATCGGCGGGTATGGCGCGGTGCGTCTATTGGCAGACAGCAGCGCGACTATTGGCTGTAATCTGATTCAATATCCGGTCTGCACGCCACAATGCAGACCTTCGATAAGAATGCAGCACTGAGCCTCAATGACTGAGGCAATGCACAGGAAGCGGACTTGGCTCAAAGGGCAGCACTTTGTAGTATTAGACAGTGGCTACGCGGACGGAGCTGCCATTCGCTGGCCGCGTTTCATAACAATGCTGAGCGGGACGAAGTTTCTGTTAAGCGTTTGTGTATAACCGAGGCGTCAAAGCAAATGACGACAGCCTCACGGTTCTCGCTGATCCCCCCAGTTCAACCAGGCAGCGTCCTCGGGCGACAGGAGCGAAGCGCAACGTTCATGGTAGCGTGCGAGTTCATTGTCACTAAGGCGGCCTTCCCACTTGTTGGATGTGCCGGAAGCAAAGAACTTCGCTTGGTCCACGAAGGGCGAATCTTTGTGAAAGCGTCTTTCGCTGGCTTCGACTACCTTGCGCATATTGGCAAACGTATTTGCCTCTGTCAGCGCAGTCAAAGTTTCCGGTGGCAGATCGATTTCCAAAATTCGAGCAAGCCGAGCAATCTGTCCATGCAGGTCTTTGCTCAGATCGGCGTAATGGAAGAAATGCACGTTCCCCTTGCCCTCACGCACTCTGGCCTGCTGGTAGTGATGTATAATGGAGTGCACTGTAAGATCATCTGTGCCCGTATCGGTCACTGGTCCCCCAACAAATCTGTTGAAGCCTGCCCGGATATCATCAGGGAACATCTCTAAAAGGGGACCAGCGTCTTTCATGTTCTCAACGTGGCTCCGAAAGGAGAAATGGGCATCGATCGGATGACGATACACAACGATATAGGTTGGCTCTAAACCATATGAGATGCCGTCCATGGGTGTATGGCTTTTGAGGCAGCGCCGACGCGTCAAGCTGGCTTGCTTTGCGGCGATTGCTTTTCGGTCGCGAAATCCACAATCGAGCCAAGGTGCTTCTTCTCTGTTGCCGGCATCCGGAACGACCCTGCCATGTATCAGCATCATGACGATATTCAACGTCCATGTCGTGCCGCATTTTGGGGGCGTGCAAACAATCACGTCGTTGGGCCGCAGCTGAAATTCATCCCAAATGTCGGTATTCGTGACCGGGCCAAGATAATCGCGGTGACGTTCTGTATGAACTGTCTGCATTGGACTTCTCCCTCGTCCGTAACTCCACTTTAGCCGTCCATCATCCAACCGCAAAGCTGTTTGAGCGTCAGGAACGCGAGGCGAAAAAATGTCGCCAATAGGCTCAGACCGGTCATCTGACGGTTTCAATAGGTCATAGAGTCGGTTCTGACCGCATCAAGGTCGGCTGAGCGGGACAAAGCAGGCGTTCGCAAATGACTAATCAAAGACAGCTTTACCGTGTCCGATATCTATGCGTGAAAGATTCAAACGGTTCAGAAGGTGTAGACGCCCCCACTGGTCTCGATGTGCTATTGTGGGTTAGCCAACTACCTGAATGGAGGCGTCTAAAGATGAGTCTAGCGGGTCGTTGTGAACAGTGAAATCACACCCGGTTGGAGACATAAATCCGCGTTCAATTCGCGTAAATCAAGTTTCGCGCGGCACAGGCGTCGGATCGCATTTCTTTGAAATTGCGCCGTCAATTTTGAGATCGATAACAACTTTACCGCAGAGCCTTTGCTTGACATGCCTTGAAACTTTGTTGCGCTGTCTCAATGAAAATCGAAACATCATGACAGGGTAAGCGCGATAGTCTAAGTGTTTACTTTAAACAAAAAACAAAGTCTCGGTGAACTCCGTGGAACAAGTTACCTTTACGTTTGAGATGGGAGTGGTTTGCGCTTTGTTGGCCTTCACCGTCTTTCTATTCGTTTCAGAAATTGTCAGAATTGACCTCTCCGCCATATTGGTTCTGGTCCTCGTTGGCCTTCTCAGCTACGCACCGGGGCTTGAGAACCTGGCAGATGTCACGCACCTATTCGATGGGTTCGCGTCGAATGCCGTTATTTCTATCATCGCAGTCATGATCGTCGGTGCCGGTTTGGACAAAACTGGCATCATGAACAAAGTTGCTGCGGTTATTCTCAAATATGGTGGCACGGCCGAAAACCGGGTGTTGCCGATCGTTTCAGGGACGGTCGGGGTTATTTCATCATTCATGCAAAATGTCGGGGCAGCTGCATTGTTTCTGCCGGTCGTCAGCCGCATTTCCTCAAGATCCGGAATTCCCCTGTCCCGCCTACTGATGCCCATGGGATTTTGCGCCATTCTCGGCGGCACGATGACTATGGTCGGCTCATCTCCGCTGATCTTGCTGAATGACCTGGTCCAAACTGCAAACGAAGGGCTGCCTGAAGGTCAGAAAATTGAACCTTTCGGTCTGTTCTCGGTGACGCCAATCGGTGCGGTCTTGATCCTAACCGGGATCGGGTATTTTCTTCTACTTGGGCGCTGGGTTCTGCCTCGAGATACCGGGTCTGACAATCTTGGCACAGGGCAAGGTACGCAGGAATACCTGCGACGGGTTTACGGGTTGCAGGCGGATGTTTTCGAGGTGATCGTGCCAGAAAAAAGCCCACTGGTTGGGCAGATTCTGGCTGACATAAACCACGAAAACCATCTCTACATTATATCCACGTTTTATCGCGGAAAAACGTCTATGGTACAGGTCCTGACAGCCGAGATTGCTGCTCCTTGCAGGCTTGCCATCATAGGAAATCGCTTGGTTGCCGAACAGTTTGCAGAGAAATTCGGTCTGACTGTTCTTCCTGAACTGGATATCTTCGTAGAAGAGTTTGCACCAACCAATGCCGGAATAGCCGAAGTCGTCGTGACACCTGACAGCAAGCTGATCGGTAAATGCCCCCGCGAGCTTTTGTTTCGCAAGACATACGGCATGTCGCTGCTTGCTATTCATCGCGGTGAAGAAACGCTCAGCCATGTCGAGACTGAAACGCACCAGTCCACTCAAATCGGGCTCGAAGAATTTCACGCGGGTGACATGCTTGTTGCACATACAAGGTGGGACAACCTGATGCGGATCAAACGCGATCCTGACTTTGTGGTCGTGACAACGGATTTTCCACAAGATGAATTACGGCCTCAGAAGGTCGGGTGGGCTTTAGCCTTTTTCGCTATTTCGTTGGCACTGATACTGTTCACCGACGTTCGCTTGTCCCTTTGCCTTTTGACAGGCGCAGCCGGAATGATGCTCACGCGTGTACTCAGTGTCGATGAGGCGTATCGAGCGGTCGGATGGAACACAGTGTTTCTGCTGGCATGCCTCATACCTCTCGGACAAGCAGTGCAAAACACCGGCACCGCAGCTTGGATCGCCCAGCAAATCATGTTCATTTTGAACGGTTGGCCGATTTGGGCGCTTCAAGCCGGTGTCGCGATATTGGCCACTGCGTTTTCACTGGTTATGTCAAATGTCGGGGCCACTGTACTGCTCGTGCCCCTTGCCGTTTCAATTGCCGTAGCCGCCGGCGGAAACCCAGCCGCCTTTGCGCTAACAGTGGCAATCTCGACCTCGAACAGCTTCATCATCCCGACCCATCAGGTAAACGCGCTCGTTATGGGGCCGGCGGGTTATAAGGTAATGGATTTTGTGCGTTCCGGAGGCGTCATGACAGTTCTGTTCTTGGTGGTTTCCTTGCTGATGCTCAACTTGATTTACTGAACGGCGCGAACGAAACAAACAGCACGCTCTTCCAGCTCTTTCATCAAAGCAGTGCCAATGCCTTTACCCTTCCAATCTGGAGAAACGAAAACCGATTTCACTTCGGAGTCATGGAGGGCTCCAGTCCCAATAACAATGCCATCCGACATTGCCACCAAGGTCTGCCTTTTGCCCATTAGCTCCAAGACTTTGTCACTCGGAAATTCAGCCTCAAAGGATCAACTTCAGATGGCGGATAATCTTTAGCATTGATCTGCTTGATGGCATCGCGGATCACGATGCTTATCCCGTCCGCATGCTTTATTGTTGCGGTTTGCAAGGGTACTTCGCTGTCCATCTGCAATCCGTATCCCCACCGTTTCTTCCAGATTAGAGATTGGCACGACCATGTCGCCAACGTCTTCGACAGGTATGCGCAGTCACCCACCTTAGGAAAACGATAAACTGCGAAACCTACACGCGCGAAATGACTGAGGGTTTCACCAAGCGATGATCGTGACCCGCAACTCCGAGGTACTTCTGTCTCTGCACTCGATCATCTACGAAAATGCCTCGCTTCCTAACCATTGAAACACTTCGATACCGGGAGCGGCGGTCTTTACGTTTACGGTAAGGATAAACGAGGTGTGGCGCGCGTGGTCTCATGGAATTGTGTTGTCCCATTGGATGCAATGCGGACAGTCAGCTTTTCCGTTCCGCTGAAACGCTCGAAATAGGCAAGATCCAAGCTGTTCGCCGCGCTGAGGTCCTGACACTGAATGACGTAGTTTGCCTGAAACTCTGCGTGACTTTCGTCAGACACGCCTTTGGAGGCATCACCAGCTGTGCCTTGATCTGTTATCTCATGAGTTAGAATCACATTGGCGGACGTGGTGAAGCACATCGCTTCGGACGGCACGACGAACAGGTTCAAGGGCTTGGACAGCTCGGAAATCGCAATAGCAACTTGCGTGCGCTCGTCATCGCTGGCGGCCGGAGCCTCAAACCCTACGATATCCATGCTTGGGACCTTGAGCGTCAGAGAAAACCCGGTTTCAGACAGCACGAAATCCAACTGGCCCGAACCATGGTTATGAGGCGTAACAATCTGCGTCGCTTGCGCCGCAAGAACTGCAGGAAACAGGGACATGGCCAAAACTGCACACTTCATTAACCGAACACCACAAACAGAATCACGTTGTTGATTCTAGCGCGAATCAACTGCCGCGCAATCTCAACAACCTGTTTCGACCCCGCCAGATATGGGGAGGTCGGCCGCTCTTTGCTTCACCCTTAACCTGACAATAAAACTCAGGTTGACATTGTCGACTTTTTCACTCAGATATTTCGCCACAACAAAAGCGGGACATTCCCGCACGATCAGACAGGAAAGTACCACCTTCCATGACCAAGTTTTTTGCAGCGGCCAGCACTCTGGCTCTTTGCGCAACAACCACCGCATTTGCCAAAGATGTCCCGTCGAAGGCCAACGTTCTGGACACATATACCAATATTGCCGAGGCCAAATTTGAAGACAGCCTGATTGCAGCGCAACGTTTGCAAGCAGCAGTCAATACACTGATCGCTGATCCGACAGACGCCACGCTGAACGCAGCCCGAGCAGCCTGGATCGCGGCGCGCGTGCCCTATCAGCAGACCGAGGTTTACCGTTTCGGCAATGCCATCGTTGATGACTGGGAAGGAAAAGTGAATGCCTGGCCGCTGGACGAAGGACTGATTGATTATGTGCATGCCGCCTATGGCGGCGCCACTGACGAAAACGAATTCGCCGTTTTAAACGTCATCGCCAACCCCAGCTTCGAGCTGTCAGGTGAGACCATCGACGCCAGCGAAATTACTCCCGAGCTGCTGAGCGACACGCTGCACGAGGCCGATGGCATCGAAGCCAACGTGGCGACCGGCTATCACGCGATTGAGTTCCTGCTGTGGGGTCAGGACATGAACGGCCACGACGCAGGCGCAGGCAACCGACCGACCACCGATTATGCGCCGGGTGACGACTGTACTGGCGGCCATTGTGACCGTCGCGGTCAATATCTGAGTGCCGCCACCGAACTGCTGGTTAGCGATCTGGCCTGGATGGCGGAGCAGTGGAAAGAAGGCGGTGCGGCCCGCACAGCACTGATGGAGAACGAAGCAGCAGGTGTCAGTGCGATCCTGACCGGCATGGGGTCACTGTCTTATGGTGAGCAGGCCGGTGAACGGATGCGTCTGGGCCTGATGCTGAATGACCCCGAGGAAGAGCATGACTGCTTCTCGGACAACACCCATAACAGCCATTACTATGACGGTCTGGGCATCCAGAACGTCTATCTGGGCAGCTATACCCGCATCGATGGCACTCCGGTTTCGGGCGCATCGCTAGCCGATCTGGTTATCGCGACCGATCCGGCGCTGGATGCCGAGATGAAAGCGAAGCTGGGCGCCACCATGCAGGCCCTGGGCAACATCAAATCGACCGCCGAGGCAGGTTTTGCTTATGACCAGATGCTGGAGCGTGGCAACGAAGGTGGCGAGGCCCTGATCATGGGTGGTGTCAAAGGTCTGGTGGATCAGACCAAGACAATCGAACGCATCGTGTCAGCGCTGGAACTGGACGGGATCGCGTTCGAAGGTTCGGACAGCCTGGATAACCCCAACGCCGTCTTCCAGTAATCTCCGACCGGGCCGGGGAGAGCGACTCTCCGGTCCCTTCAAACCCTCCTGATCGCCTATCGGGGCGCGAGACAGAGCCAACAACAATGATTGTCTGCCACTGCACAAACATATCAGATCACGACATCCGCGCGGCCATCGACTGGATGCGCACAGCGGATCCGCGGACAATCATCACCCCCGGCAAAATCTACCATGCTCTTGGAAAGTCGGCGGATTGTGGCGGGTGTATGCCTCTTTTCCTAGACACAATGCGGGCAAGCGATAATCTGGAAGTACCGATGCAGCTCCGCGCCTTACGCGCCGGAGCATCACAGGAGAAAGCAGATGAAGGGCGATCCAAAGGTCATCGAATATCTCAACAAATCTCTGCGGCATGAACTGACTGCAGTCAGTCAGTACTGGTTGCACTACCGGTTGCAGGAAGACTGGGGCCTTGGCCACATGGCCAAGAAAAGCCGTGAGGAAAGCATCGAAGAGATGGGCCACGCGGACAAGCTGATCGAACGGATCATCTTTTTGGAAGGTCACCCCAACCTTCAGAAACTGGACCCGCTGCGGATCGGGCAGACGCCCAAGGAAACGCTGGAATGCGACCTTGCGGCCGAGATCGATGCAAGGGCCTTGTACAAGGAAGCGCGCGAATATTGTCGGGAGGCCGGCGACTATGTCTCAATGTCGCTGTTCGAGCAATTGATGTCCGATGAAGAGGGGCATATCGACTTCCTCGAAACGCAGCTCGACCTGTACGAAAGGATCGGCGAAGCCAATTATGCGCAACTTAACGCATCGAAAATGGACGAAGGCGAGTAGCCTTTTTGCCCTGTCGGTGGCCGCCCTTGCGGCCACCCCTTCCCTGTCAGCCGAGCTACAGGATCTGCATTTGAACATCACCCCCCGCACCGATGATGAGCGCGCTCGAATTGCCGTTGTGACGGCGCCACCGCAGTATTTCAGCGCGCCGCAGTCGTTCGAAGACCTCTCTGCCGGGGCCGCGACAGTCCGGGTGCGCAATGACGCCGATGCGTTTTCGCAACCCTCGGGCAATCTGAGTTTCGATCAGGAGCTGGATTTCAAGGTCGGCAACGGGCTGTTCAAGAAAATCTGGGTCTCGTCCCCGTCATCAACGCTGGCCTCTGACGGATTGGGGCCGCTTTATAACGCACGCTCGTGCCAGCGTTGCCATATCAAGGACGGGCGCGGGCATACGCCGAACGGGCACGATGATAACGCGATTTCGATGTTCCTTCGGGTCTCGATTCCCGGCACGCCGGAAGATGGCTATGCCGAGATCGCAGATTACATCGCCACCCTACACGAGCCCAATTATGGCGGACAGATGCAGGATTTTGCACTGACAGGGCATCAGGCAGAATATCGACTGGATATTTCGCACGAGGAAATCCAGATAGAGTTGTCAGATGGCGAAACCGCAACGTTGCGGAGTCCGACCTATCAGGCGGCCGATCTGGGCTACGGCCCGCTGCACCCGGACGCAATGCTCAGCCCACGGGTCGCGCCTCAGATGATCGGGCTTGGCCTGCTAGAGGCGATCCCGGTCGAGGATCTGTTGGTCAAAGCAGATCCTGACGATGCGGATGGGGATGGCATTTCGGGCCGTCCAAACATCGTCTGGTCCGTGGAATACGGCGCGCCGATGATTGGTCGGTTTGGGTACAAGGCCGGGATGCCGACGATTATGGAGCAATCGGCTGCGGCCTTTGCCGGGGATATCGGCATTTCCAACCCGCTTTATCCGGCTTCGCACGGCGATTGCACCGATTTGCAGGTGAACTGCGTTGAGGCCCCGCATGGCGACAATGACGTGCGCGGGTTCGAGATCGATCAGTTGGGCATGGATCTGGTGGACTTCTACAGTCGCAATCTGGGTGTGCCCGGTCGCCGTAACGTAGGCGATCCCGAGGTGCTGCGCGGGAAAGAGGTGTTTCACACGACCGGCTGCGCATCCTGTCATACGCCGTCGCATGTCACCCACCGCATGGAAGATCGCCCCGAACACAGTTTTCAGCTGATTTGGCCCTATACCGACCTGCTGCTTCACGACATGGGCGACGGTTTGGCCGACCATCGCCCCGAGGCCCGCGCGACGGGCCGTGAATGGCGCACACCGCCCTTGTGGGGTATTGGTCTGACAGAGCGTGTATCGGGCCACACACAATTCCTGCATGACGGACGGGCGCGCAATCTGCTAGAGGCGATCCTGTGGCATGGCGGTGAGGCACAGGCGGCGCGGGACACCGTTGTGTCGCTGCCCAAGACGGACCGCGACGCCCTGATCCGTTTTCTGGAGAGCCTTTGACCCATGCGTTACCTGCCCCTAATCGCCGCGTTGATAATGCCCGTCGCTTCACCGGCACAAGATCGTGCGCCGATCCTGATGGATGTGGCTGAGACGCATATCCTGCCCCGGTTCGCAAAGCTGCCGGAAACGACCGGAGCGCTGGTCAGCGCGGCGCTGGTGGATTGCACCCCGACCTCGCCTGCGTTGCGTGCAGCATATGATGACGCTTTTGACAGCTGGATTTCCGCCAGCCATCTGCGGTTTGGGCCGACCGAGGTCGATGATCGCGCTTTCGCCATGGCGTTCTGGCCCGACACGAAAGGGTTCACCTCTAAGGCCCTTTCCCAGCATATCGCGATTGAAGATGACGCCGTGCAAAGCCCCGAGGCTTACTCCGAAACGTCCATTGCAGGGCGTGGGTTCTTTGCGCTCGAGCGGATGCTGTTCGACCCCGTTATTGCAGAGCAGGGCAATGCTGAATATCGCTGCGCACTGGTTCAGGCGATTACGGCGGATATCGATGCCAGCGCGCAAGCGATGGCCGAAGACTGGCAGAGCTATGCCCCAAGCCTGACCCGACCCGGAGAGGACAGCCGCTACCGAACACAGGATGAGGCGATGCAGGAGCTGTTCAAAGCCCTGACCACGGGTCTTGAGTTCACCGCCGACACCCGGTTGGGACGCCCTTTGGGCACCTTCGATCGCCCCCGCCCAAACCGGGCCGAAACACGTCGGTCCGGGCGATCGTTGCGGCATGTGGAACTTTCGCTGATCGCCCTGCGTGATCTGGCGGCGCGGTTGTCTTTTGACCATCCCGAAATTGCCGCTGATCTGGACGCTGCCTTTGCCCGCGCCATCGAGAACGCCCAATCCATTGACGACCCGGCATTGGCCGGAGTTACAGATCCCCAAGCACGGTTCCGCATTGAAGCCTTGCAGCAATCTGTACAAGACATCCGCGCCATTGCCTCAACCGAGCTTGGCCCGACACTGGGGATCAGCGCGGGCTTTAATTCGCTGGACGGGGATTGATCCATGCCGTCGCGCCGCCACTTCCTTGCCGGTCTAGCCGCTGCCACCCTCTCACCAATCCGCGGATGGGCTTCAGTTGGTGCACCTGACTTTCTGGCGGCGGGGCTGTTTCCCGATGGCTCACACCGGCTGGCGGGGCTGGATGAAAAAGGCGAAACCCTGTTCTCGGTGCCCTTGCCCGCTCGTGGACATGCCGCCGCAGCGCATCCGTTCAAAGCACAGGCCGTCGCTTTTGCCCGCCGCCCCGGTACATTTGCCGTTGTCGTTGACTGCGCCACCGGCGCGCAGATTGCGCAACTCACTGCCCCTGACGGTCGCCATTTCTATGGCCATGGCACGTTCTCGGCGGATGGTGCGACTTTCTTCGCGACCGAGAATGACTATGAGGCCGGGACCGGCGTCATCAGCGTCTGGGACGCGCAGAACTTTGCACGGACAGGAGAGTTTTCTTCGGGCGGCGTCGGACCGCATGACATGCGCCTGATGCCCGACGAGCAAACGCTGGTGATTGCCAATGGCGGGATCGAAACGCATCCCGAAACCGGACGCACCAAGCTGAACCTGCCGGTAATGGACCCTAATCTGACCTATCTGAGCATTTCGGGCACGGTTCAGGATCAGGTTTCGTTGCCGCACGACCTGCACAAGAACTCAATCCGGCATCTGGCCGTGCGGCTGGACGGGCTGGTGGGTTTTGCCATGCAGTGGCAGGGAAGCACGTCGGAACATCCGCCTCTGCTGGGCCTGCACCGTCGGTGCGAAGACCCGCGTCTGCTGTCAGCCCCCGACAAGGATCAAAGCACGTTGCAGGGCTATGCGGGCAGTGTCGCCTTTTCGGCAGACGGAGGGGCCATCGCCATCACCTGCCCGCGCGGTAATGCACTGCATCAGTTCGACGTCGCCAGCGGGAGCATTACGAAGGCCTTTGTATTGGAGGATGTCTGCGGCCTGGGTGCCGGGACAGACGGGCTGGTTTTTACCACCGGAACCGGTCTGTTTGGCGCGTTGACAGGCGCTTCCACTGCGATCCGCACCCGTGCAAAGTGCCAGTGGGACAACCATCTGATCCCGGTCCGCCGCCCTGCGTAAAACTCGGATTTCGTCGTCACATAGTTTACACTTGGAAGAATCAAACTGCTGCCGTATTGGCGGGCGCAAAACTGGCACCCTAAGTTAAGGACCGACTTGATTGAAACAGACGCCCGACGCACCGCATTCCATCTACGGAGTTGAAAAATGGGGCAAAGGCCTCATCGAGGTGACGGATCAGGGCGAGATCGGTCTGCGCAACCCTATGGCGCTCGAGGCGGCGGCGATCAGCCTGCCGGGTATTCTCAGCGATCTGGATGACCGGGGCATCAAGGCCCCCATGGTTTTGCGTGTTGCCTCTTATCTGGAACACGAGATCGCGCATCTGAACGAAAGCTTCCGCGAGGCTATCGCGCGTGTGGGGTACAAGGGTCCATATCGCGGTGTCTTCCCGATCAAGGTGAACCAGCAGGCGCAGGTGGTCGACCGAATCGTCGAATTCGGGAAGAAATACAACTATGGGCTTGAGGCCGGATCAAAACCCGAACTGGTGTTGGCATTAGCCCATCGTCTGGCCCCCGAGGCACTGATCGTGTGCAACGGTGTAAAAGACGCCGAGTTCATCCAACTGGCGATCCTCAGTCGCAAGATCGGGTTCAACACTGTCATCGTTCTGGAAAGCCCGAAAGAGGCGGACACGGTGATCGAGGTGTATAACGAACTGGGTATCGAACCCTTGATCGGCGTGCGCGTGAAATTGACCAACCAGATTAGCGGCAAGTGGGAAGAAAGCTCGGGGGACCGATCCGCCTTTGGCATGAACACCGATCAATTGGTGGCCACGGTGGACAAGTTGAAAGTGGCCGGTCTGCTGCATTGCCTTAAGTTGCAGCATTCGCATCTGGGCTCTCAGGTACAGGACGTCAACGACGTGCGCCGCGCTGTGGGTGAGGCCTGCCGGTATTACACCGAACTGACCCGCGAAGGTGTACCGTTGACCCATCTGGACCTCGGCGGCGGCATGGGTGTGGATTATACCGGTGAAAAGAAGGCCGCTGAGAACTCGATCAACTACACGGTCGAGGAATATTGCGCAAACGTGGTCGAAACCGTGGCCTATGCGATGGACGAGGCCGAGGTGGACCACCCGACGCTGGTGACGGAAAGCGGGCGGGCTGTGGTCGCAACCTCGTCCATGCTGGTGTTCAACGTGCTGGAAAGTACCCTGTACGATGCCCCCAACGGTCCCGAGGTTGAAGCAGATGACCACCACTTGGTTTCGGATCTTGTGGCCGTGCATGACTATCTCAGCAGTGATCGCCTGCAAGAATGCTGGAACGACGCAAACTTTTACCGCAACGAGCTGCGCGCGCTGTTCCGTCGCGGCTATGTCGATCTGCGCCAGATGGCGCGGGCGGAACGGATCTATCTGTCTCTTATGGCTAGGGTCAAAGCCCTTGCTGCCAGTGATGATCTGGACACAGACGTGGACGACCAGCTTGAGAAAGTGGCCGATATCTATCACTGCAATTTCTCGCTATTCCAATCGCTGCCTGACGTCTGGGCCATTGACCAATTGCATCCGATTGTGCCGCTGCAAGGCCTGAACCAAGCCCCGGACCGTCGCGCAGTTCTGTCCGACATCACCTGCGACAGCGATGGCAAGATCGACCGGTTCATTCTGGCCGACGGCGTTTCACCCAGCCTGCCGGTGCATTCCCTGCCCGAGGATCAAGAATACCTGATGGGAGTGTTTTTCGTCGGCGCCTATCAGGAAACGCTAGGCGATCTACACAACCTGTTCGGTGACACCAATGTCGTTACCATCGACCTGCGTGCAGACGGCGGCTTTGACCTGCTGCACGAACAAGAGGGCGACACGATCAGCCAGGTCCTGTCTTATGTCGAGTTCGATCCGCAGGATTGCGTCGCCGCCTTCCGCAAAATGGTGGACGAGGCGATCTCGACCGGGACTCTTAAAGCCAAGGACCGCAAAACCCTGATGAGCGCTTATCGCGACTCGATCAACGGCTACACCTATTACGAATAACCCCCTGTGAGAGGAGATCACCCCATGGGCAAAACACTGGTTGTCGGCGCAGGCGGCGTATCGCACGCCGCCGTGCACAAGATGGCGATGAATTCGGACATCTTTACCGAGATCACCCTGGCCAGCCGCACCAAGTCGAAATGCGACGCCATCGCCAAAGCGGTGAAAGAGCGTGTAGGCGTTGATATCGCGACCGCCGAGCTGGACGCCTACAAGGTCGAAGACACGGTTAAGCTGATCAAGGAAACCGGAGCGGAAATCCTTGTAAACCTCGCCCTGCCCTATCAGGATCTGGTGTTGATGGACGCCTGCCTCGAGGCCGGTATCCACTATCTCGACACCGCGAACTATGAGCCCGAGGATGAGGCCAAGTTCGAGTATCACTGGCAATGGGCCTATCAGGAGCGGTTTAAAGAGGCGGGCCTGACCGCCATCCTCGGCTCGGGCTTCGATCCGGGTGTGACCAGCGTCTTTGCCAAGTGGTTGAAGAAACACAAGCTGGATACCATCCGTCAGATCGACGTTCTGGACGCCAATGGCGGGTCCAACGATCAGGAGTTTGCCACCAACTTCAACCCTGAGATCAACCTGCGCGAAGTGCTGGCTGAAGTGCGTCACTGGGAAAACGGCGAATGGAAACACTCGCCCGCCATGACCCATAAGGTCGAATACGACTTCCCCGCCATCGGCCCCAAGAACATGTACCTGATGTATCACGAGGAACTGGAGTCACTTTCGACCCATTTCCCCGAGATCGAGCGCGCTCGCTTCTGGATGACCTTCGGCGACGCCTACATCACCCATGCCAAGGTGCTGGAGAATGTGGGTATGACCCGCATCGACCCGGTGATGCATGACGGCAAGGAGATCATCCCGATCCAGTTCCTGAAAACCCTGCTGCCCGATCCCGGCGATCTGGGCGCAGAGACCAAGGGCAAAGCCTGCATCGGTGACATCGCCACAGGCCAGGCCAAAGACGGTTCGGGTGAGAAGACCTATTACATCTACAACATCTGCGACCACGAGGAATGCTATGCCGAGGTCGGATCGCAGGCGGTCAGCTACACCACCGGCGTCCCCGCCATGATCGGTGCAGCACAGCTGCTGAAGGGCAACTGGCGCGAGCCCGGTGTGTGGAACATGGAACAGCTCGACCCGGACGACTTCATGGACATGCTGAACAATCACGGCCTTCCTTGGCAGGTCCATGAACTCGACGGCCCTGTCGAATTCTGATCCGATTTAGCTTCATCTGATTTAAAATACCTCGGGGGTCCGGGGGGCAACGCCCTCCGGCCTCTCCAAAAACGGAGACGCCGGTATGTCCGACATGATGACCACGCAGGCCGGTGACGCCGGAGCTTTCCGCAACTTCGACCTCAATCGCGTTCCCACCCCTTGCTTCGTGGTCGACGAAAAAGCTGTTGAACGCAATCTGCGCATCCTCGCGGATGTTGGTACACGCTCGGGTGCGCATGTTCTGAGTGCTCTGAAAGCGTTCTCAATGTTCTCACTCGCTCCGCTGGTGCGCCAGCACCTCGGCGGCACCTGTGCCAGCGGCATATATGAAGCGCGTCTGGGCCGTGAGGAATACGGTGGCGAGGTCGCAACCTTTTGCGCCGGATACAAAGACGCCGACATCGATGAAATCCTGTCTCTGTCGGACCACATCATCTTCAACTCTCCGGTGCAAAAGGACCGGTTTCTTGCAAAGGCTCAGGATGCGGACGTGCAAGTCGGACTGCGCATCAACCCGGAACATTCCGAGGGCGAGATTCCAAAATACGATCCCTGCGCACCGTGTTCACGTCTCGGCACGCCGGTCAGCCATCTGACCGACCATGCCTTAGTCGGTGTTGACGGCCTGCACATGCATACGCTCTGCGAGCAGGGCTTCGAGCCGCTGCAACGCACATGGGCCGCAGTGGAACCCAAACTTACCCCCTATATCGGCCAACTTAAATGGCTGAACTTCGGAGGCGGGCATCACATCACCCGCGACGACTATGACCGCGACGGGCTGGTGACTTTCATCAAATACATCCGCGAGACCTATGACATAGACGTCTACCTCGAACCCGGTGAGGCCGTCGCACTGGATGCGGGCATTCTGGTCGGAGAAATCCTTGACCTGCCGACCAATGGCATGAACCTCGCAATCACTGACATTTCGGCCACATGCCACATGCCTGACGTGATCGAGGCCCCTTATCGCCCCGCCCTGGTGGATGAGGCCGTGGCCGGACACACCTACCGTCTTGGCGGCCCGTCCTGTCTGGCCGGTGACGTGATCGGCGATTACACATGGGAAAAACCACTGGGAATAGGCCAGCGTTTTGCGTTCCTCGATCAGGCGCATTATTCGATGGTCAAAACCAACACGTTCAACGGTGTTCCCCTGCCAACAATCGCGCTTTGGAACAGCGAAACGGACGATTTGAAGATCATCAAACAGTTCGGCTATGACGACTTTAAGGACAGACTCTCATGAGCATTTTCCTCGACAGTGAACTGACCGCATCCGAACGCACTGAGGATGCCCGGTTCCGCGTCATCCCCGTCCCGCTGGAGCGCACCGTTTCATACGGATCAGGCACTGCAAAGGGCCCGGAGGCGATTATTGAGGCCAGCAATGAGCTGGAACGCATCACCGGCCACGCGGAGCCCTGCGTGGAAGGCATTTTCACCGAAGAGGCCCTGGATTGCGACGCCGCCCTGTCTGACATCATGGAACGCCTCGCCCAACGCACCGAAGCTGCCGCCCGTGAAGGCAAAGTGCCCGTGATCTTGGGCGGAGAGCACTCGCTCAGCTATGGCGCGGTATTGGGCGTATCACGGGCCCTGAACCAACCCATCGGTATCGTCCAGATCGACGCCCATGCCGACCTGCGCAACGCCTATCAGGGCGAGAAACACTCTCACGCCTCGGTCATGCACTTGCTGTCCGAGGAAGGCATCCGTCTGGCTCAGTTCGGCGTCAGAGCCTTTTCAACGGAAGAAGCCAAAAGCCGTTTGAAAAACCATGTCTTTCACGTGGATGCCGAGGAGCTCGTCACCGGCAATACCCACGCGGTCGACCTGCCCGAAGATTTCCCCGAGCTGGTCTATGTCAGTTTTGACGTCGACGGCCTGGACCCGTCACTAATGCCTGCCACCGGTACACCCGTCCCCGGCGGGCTGGGCTACTATCAGGCCCTGCGTCTGGTCGAACATGCCCTGAAAGGCCGCAAATGTGTGGGCTTCGACGTGGTCGAGCTGGCCCCGGACGGCAATGCCGCCTGGGACTTCACCGCCGCGCAGATCGTCTATCGCCTGATGGCTGCCTGTTAAGCGTCAGAGGTTTCGTTCAGTTCCATGTGGCCCTCGCCTTTGTTCAATACACGGCGCAGCATGGGCTCGAAGAACTCCAGCGGTTTGGTCGGATAGTCCGGGTCGAACGCTTTCTGATCGTATTCGTGGCAGAAATAGCGGCAGTCCTCCCAATAAGGGCTGTCGCGGTACTTGTCGCGAGCGTTGCGGTCACCGCCAAGGTGGTGGTTGTAGTAGTACCCCTGAAACACGCAGTGATGCTTGAGAATCCAATAGGTTTTCTCGCTGACATAGGGCTTCATCATTGCCGCTGACAGCTCGCCGTGGTTGTAAGGCGACAGGATATCCCCAGTGTCATGGATCAGGGCAGCGACAACCAGTTCTTCGTCCGCACCGTCCTCATAAGCACGGGTCGCAGCCTGCAGGCTATGCTGGTAGCGGTTCACCGGGTAGGGTGTCCACTCTTCATCCAATGACCGAATAGCGTCGAGGATACGGTCGGGCAGGGCAGCATTATACGCTTCCTCATACTCCAAAACGGCGTCCCAGTCGGCCTTGGTCGCCTCTTCAAAACTGGTCCAGGTGGGTTTGTGGCTTTTGTCTAGCATGACTGATCCTTTGGCGTGTTTCCTGATCTGTAGGATACCGCAACTCTGTTGCTCAAAAAAATGAATTGATTTTATCAGATCGATCAAAAAATACTGTCGATATGCAAACCAAAGCTCTTGAAACCTTTCTGTGTGTTGCCGAAACGGGTGGTTTCCACGCGGCGGCCCGAAAGCTGAACGTGACCCAGACAGCCGTCAGCGCACGTATTCGCCTGATCGAAGAGGAAACCGGCAGGCCCCTGTTTACACGCGGCGCCGGGGGCACGACGCTGACCGATTTCGGGCGGCAATTCAAACCCTATGCCGAACAGATGCTATCCCTCTGGACCTTTGCCTCGCGCGATTTACCTGAGCAGACCCAAAACCGCCCGGCGCTGCGCCTGGGCGGTCAACTCAGCATATGGGACCCATTGTTGGTGGATCTCGCCGTGCGCTTTGAACAACGCTTTGACAAGCTGCTGCTGACGCTGAACTACGATCACGATCTGAACATGGTCGAGGCAGTGGCGACCCATGTTCTGGATGCAGCGATTACCCATGAAAAGCCCACGGACCGACGCGTCACATGGTGCGAGTTGGACCCCGAAGTTTTGTCATTGGTGCAGACACCACAGGAGGAAATCACTGACGATGACTTGGTTTTCGTCAATCTTGAGTTGGGCGAAATCTATCAGGACCATGTCAGATCCGCTGCGCGGCGAGCGTCCGGTCAAACCCTGTTTCTGGGCAACTGCATGATGGCATTGCGCTATGTTCTAAATAGGGGCGGATGCGGCTACTTTCCCGATTACGTCATTTCGGACCACCTGATCTCAGGTGATCTGGAACGGGTTGTAGACAGCATCGCCCTGCCCTTGCCTATGTTTCTGGTCGCCCGCAGCGACCAGCCGGAATTCGATAACCTTCGCAGCTGTTTGGTCGATCTGCGCAGCTAGGCAGGTGCGGGCGCCACCTTGTCCGGTCGCGCCCGTTTGCGCAGGATCGGGCGGCCCGCGATCAGCAGGAAGACGCCCGAAATCAGCACACCCATGATGGCGGGCAAATAGAGCAGGATCCAAAGCTTAGGATCATCGATCACAACAGGGGAAACAAACCCGCGTACACCTTCGAGCAGCACCAGAATGGTGAAGGCCCCCAGGATTTGAGGCCAGAGTCCAAACCGGGAAAAGCTGCCCAGCATCAGTGTTGAATACCCGGCCAGAGCAACAGCGATGCAGATAGCGATCCAAGAAAACCGCTGGTGCAGTTCTTCGACCAGTTTGCCCTCGCTATACCCTTCGGTGGCAAAAATCTTATCCCGGTTTTGGACCAGCTCGATGGTTGGGATGGCCTCCAGGCTGCGTTGGGCCATAGGGCTTGTGCTGGTCAACTCCGAAATGTCGTACGACGCATCCTGAAACAGGGTCGAGGACAACCGCCTGCCCTCTTTGGTCAAGCGCAGCGCTACGCCGTCGACCATGACAAGGTGAATGCCGGTGTCGTTGTTAACCAGATATGCGGTCGCGCTGGAATAGCTGACGGCGTTTTCAGGGTCGCGCCGATCCGAGACGAACACCTCATGCAGCGTCCCATCCAGATCGATCCGGCCGATATATACGGTGACACCTTCTGCGGGGTGCAGAAACTCGCCTTCGTTCAGCAGCTGAGCGGTCACATCCCCTGCAACCTCAGCTTGCCGGATTTCCAGCTGCTCGACCGAAGCAGGGCGCAGGAAAACACTGATGGACGCCATCATCAGCCCGGTAATCGCCCCAAAAAGAACAACGGCGCGGGCCAGCCTGCGGGGGCTTGAGCCTGTGGCCAACATCACCGTCAGCTCACTTTCGCGGCTGAGGCGGTTGGTGGCGTAGACGGCCGCAGCGAACACCGCCATGGGCATGACCGTGCGGATCAGGGTTGGCAGGGTCAGCGCGGTGAATTCAAGAAACACCAGTGCCGACTGACCACCACTGATCACGCGGTCAAACAAGCTGACAGACCGGGTGATCCAGAACACGCCGACCAGCACAAGGGTGAAAAAGCCAAACAGAATCAGCAATTGCCGCAGGAAATATCCATCAAAACGCGACATGGGCCCTCGTGCGTGTGTTCATTTGCAGCGGACACTAGGGCATTCGTGTGGAAGAAGGAACCGCAATGCGCGGAATTCCAGATGAAGGGGATCAGAGGTAACCCACCGCACAGCGCACCAAACGCCAGCCGTCATCGACACCCGCGTCCTTGAGGCCTTGTGCCAACGCATCGGACAGGAACAGTTTTTCCGGAACCTTCGGGTCAAGCCAGATATCAGGTCCACCCAAGGCGTCGGGAACAATAACAAGTTCTGACTCCTGACCACTACGAGGCCGGTAAAGTACTCCGCCGCCTATATTGCCAAGTGGTGCCCTGTTGTCGCCTTCCGTCCCCAAGGCTTCGTAATTCCCCATCGCGCGCGTGTTGCCGACATTCCGCTGGTAGTAGGGCTCAGATGTGGTGCGTTCGGTTTCTTCCGAGTTCATGAGCGTGATCGGATGCAGAACTGTATTACCAAGGTCAAACGTCTCCAGATCTCGCCGACCATCTCCGAAGTGAGGATGTCTCGGCGCTTCCATCCCTTGCCAGCTTCGTGAAGAAGATTGGTATATTTCTCACGCTGATCGTCAGGCATTGCTTTCCTGCGGTGCAAACCGAACTCTCGACGACTTACGGGTGTACTCTTATTAATACTGTTTGTCGTGGTTGAGACCCAGACACCCATGTCAGGATCAATTCTGGGAGGTTTCGATACACGCAATCCTCAGATCAACGACCACTCACCGCAAAGAA
Source organism: Ruegeria sp. CDSA079 (assembly GCF_059612245.1). Lineage (NCBI taxonomy): Bacteria > Pseudomonadati > Pseudomonadota > Alphaproteobacteria > Rhodobacterales > Roseobacteraceae > Ruegeria > Ruegeria sp. CDSA079. The sequence continues at coordinate 35,876 of NZ_JBXWQF010000007.1, forward strand.
AGGAAAATGGCAGGGGCAGCAGGGTTCGAACCCGCGACCTACGGTTTTGGAGACCGTCGCTCTACCAACTGAGCTATACCCCTGTGGTGAGCCCCAGATATGCCAGCCGCGCGGCGGACTCAAGAGGCTTTTTTAGATTCCACACCACTATCTGATCCGACAAACAAGTTGCGCAAAACGTGCAGTGCGATAAGACAAGGTCCGGCCAGTAAAAGGAAGCCCGCGTGAACCTCCGCAAGAAGATCGCTGACAGCGAAGTTGTGCTGAACTGGGTGGCACGTCGGATTGCCAGCTATATTCGATTGGTTAATCGAAACACGCGCTGGCAGCGTATCGGGTATGACGAGTTGGACCAATTGGCCGAACAGGGTGAGCCGGTTATCGTTGTGCTGTGGCACCAGCGACTGGCGCAGTCCCCGTATTTCTTCCCACTAGACAAAGGCAGGATCTGTTCGATCACGTCCGCTGCCCGCGCCGGCAGCATGGTCGGTCGGGTGCAGGAGCAGTTCGGCATGGACACAATCGCCATGTCCAGCCACAAGCGGCATGTGGCCCTGTCGCGCGAAGTGCTTGGAAAGATGAAGCAAGGTATTTCCATCGGTATTGCTGCCGATGGACCACGCGGGCCAGAACGGGTGCTGTCGACTGTGCCCCTAGTTTGGGCGCGCACCTCGGGCAAACGGGTGTTCGGCATCACCTTTTCTGCGAAACATGGGCGCGAGGCCGGTACATGGGATCGCCTACTGATGCCACGCCCCTGGCGTAATGAAGGGGTGTTCTTGTGCCGTGAATGGACCGATACGGTGCCTCGCAAGGCCAGCGAAGAAGAACTTGAAGCCCTGCGCCTGAGCCTTGAGAAACATATGAACGACATCACAGCCGAAGCCGACCGGATGGTCGGGCGCGAGCCATGGTCGCCTGATGCTTAACCGCCCCTGAGGCGTTGCATCAGATAGACTTCGCTGCCCTCGGGGATTGGTTCCGTCAGCCCGGTGGCAATAACGCGCCCGTTGATTGCGATGGAGACGCCCGCATCAATTGGTGCCTGTAATTGCGGATGCGCCTGGACCAACGCCACCAGAAGCTCTCCGGTGGTTTTGGCCTCGACCTCGACCACATGATGGCCCCCGGTCAATGACCGGAGGCCGGACCAGAGATGGACCTCAACCATTGTCCTTGAGCGCAGCCAGAATGCGCGGGGGGGACATCGGCAGTTGCTTCATCCGAACACCCGCCGCATTGGACACCGCGTTGGCGATTGCGGCCAAAGGCGGCACGATGCCTGTCTCGCCAACACCGCGCACACCAAACGGGTGGCCGGGGTTGGGCACTTCGACAATCACAGTGTCGATCATCGGCAGGTCGCTGGCAACGGGGATGCGATAGTCGAGGAAGATCGAGTTCTGCAACCGGCCATCCTCGCCATAGACATATTCCTCGTTCAGCGCCCAGCCTATACCCTGTGCCGCACCGCCTTGGAACTGACCCTCGACATAGGTCGGGTGGATCGCCTTACCGGCATCCTGAATGACCGTATAGCGGGTGACGCTGGTCTTACCGGTTTCTGGATCGACCTCGGCATCGACGATATGGGTGCCAAAGGACACGCCAGCACCTTCAGGGGTCGCCTCGAAATGGCCTGAGATCGGACCACCGGTAGACCCCATATCAGCGGTGATATCAGCCAGTGGCATCGGATCGAAATCGCCCGCATTGGGACCCGAGGGCACGGCGCAGCCGTTCTCCCATTTCACCGCATCCACCGGGATGTCCCATTTGGCCGCCGCGCGTTCACACAGTTTCTCGACCGCGTGTTTTGCGGCCTTGATCGTGGCCAGGCCTGACGCGTAAGTCACACGTGAACCGTGGCTCACGTCGTTGTAACCAAGTGTCGCTGTATCGGCGACGGTCACACGGATGTTCTCATAGGCGATGCCCAGAACCTCGGCGGCCATCAGCGCCATGGATGCCCGCGACCCGCCAATGTCAGGTGTCCCCACCATCAACTGCGCCGAGCCATCCTCGGACAACGCCAAAGACACCGAAGTCTCACCACCATGGTTGAACCAGAAGCCACAGGAAATCCCGCGCCCCTGCCCCGGTTTCAGGGGGGCCGCATAGTGCGGATGCGCCTTGGCAGCTTCGAGTGTTTCAACCAGACCGATACGCTCGTAGGTCGGGCCATAGCTGGCCTTGGTGCCCTCATGCGCGGCGTTTTTCAGGCGCACGTCGACCGGATCGAGGCCCAGCTTGTTGCACAGCTCATCAATAACCGACTCTACGGCGAAGGCACCCATAGGCGCGCCGGGCGCGCGGTAGGCCGCCTGTTTCGGGCGGTTCGACATCACGTCGTAACCGATCTGCTTGACGTTGTTCAGGTTGTACGGCGCAAAGGCGCACATGGCAGTCATATCGCCCGGAGCACCCGGGAAGGCCCCGCCTTGCAAACGGAACACTCCTTGTGCTGCCGAGATCGTGCCGTCCTTCTTCATGCCGATCTTCACATCCATTGATGCGGAAGAAGTTGGTCCAGTGGCACGGAACACTTCCGACCGCGTCATGACGACCTTGACCGGACGGTTGGCCTTACGGCTGAGCGCAAGCGCGACGGGTTCGATAAACACCGTCGTCTTACCGCCGAAACCTCCACCGATCTCGGATGCGGTGACACGCAGTTGCGAGGTTTCGATCCCCAGCAGGGCCGCACAGGTCTTTTGTGCGATCCAGTGACCTTGGGTGGTGCACCACAGCTCACCCTTGCCGTCATTGCCCAGCATCCCCAGACAGGCGTGCGGTTCGATATAACCCTGGTGGGTCGCCTCAGTCACAAAGCTGTCTTCAATGACCAGATCAGCGTCGGCAAAGCCAGCCTCGACATCACCGTGGCCACTTTCGTGATAACGAACAACGTTTGGATGCATCCCTTCGGGCACAGAATAATCTGCGGCCCCTTCCCGGATCACAGGTGCATCCGGGGCCATCGCCTTGTCCACATCGGTGACGTGAGGCAGCACCTCGTATTCAACCTCGATCAGCTTAAGCGCATCCCGTGCGGCCAGAGCGGATGTCGCCGCAACCGCAGCCACCGCGTGACCGTCATAGAGCGCTTTTTCGCCAGCCATGACGTTTTCGAGAACGTTATAAAACTCGCCCTCGAGCCCCGGCTTAAAGGGTACATCGGCAAAGTCAGCACGCGTTACAATGGCTTTGACGTCTTTGTGCGCCTCGGCCTTTGACGCGTCGATCTTCACGATCCGCGCATGAGCGTGAGGGGACCGCAGAACGGCACCATGCAACATGCCGGGGGCCGAGATATCCGCACCGAACTTGGCGCGACCTGTCACCTTGTCCAGACCGTCAGGACGGTTGGGGCGGGTGCCCACAAAAGTGAAGTCTGATTTACGATCGTCCAGAGCCATTATGACGCCTCCCGCAGTTCAGCCGCTGTATCCATCACGGCGCGAATGATCTTGTCATAGCCGGTGCAGCGGCAAAGGTTGCCTGCCAGCCAATACCGTGTTTCCTCTTCGGTCGGGTTCGGGTTTTTCTCGAGCAGCGACTTGGCCGCCACCAGAATGCCCGGGGTGCAGATACCACACTGCAAAGCCGCGTATTCGATCATCTTCTGTTGCAGCGGATGCAGAACGTCGCCGTCTGCAATGCCTTCAACGGTTTCGATCTGCTTGCCCTCGGCCTCGACCCCCAGCATCAGGCAGGAACAGACCAGACGGCCATCAACGGTAACAGAACAGGCACCGCAATCGCCGGTACCACAGCCCTCTTTCGCGCCGGTCAGGTTCAGCTTGTCGCGCAGACAGTCCAGCAGGGTTTCGCGCGGGTCACAGAGGTATTCGACCGCGTCTCCGTTCACGGTGGTGGATACGTGGAGCTTGCTCATGCGTTTTCTCCCTTCGCGCGGGCATAGGCGATTTTCGCGGCGCGTTTGGCCAGAACGCCAACGACCTCGGTGCGGAACGCGATGGTGCCGCGCTTGTCGTCAATCGGGTTGCAGGCAGCAGACGCGGCGGCGGCCAGTGCATCCAGGGCCGCATCGTCCAAAGTGCTGCCAAGGATGGCCTTGGCGCAGTCCTCAACCAGCAGAACGGTCGGAGCGACCGCGCCAAGCGAAACGCGGGCCTCGATGATGGTATCGCCGTCCAGTCGCAGGTCTACGCCTACGCCAACCACAGCGATGTCCATTTCGGTGCGCGGGATGAAGCGCAAATAGGCATCGCCTGCATTCTCGCCACGGGCGGGGATGTTGACGGCCGAGACCACCTCACCCTTCGTTAATGAGGTCTTGCCGGGGCCGGTCGGGATATCTTCGACCGCGACCTCACGCGTGCCATCCGGTCCGGTGACCGTGACAGTCACACCAGCTGCAACCATGGCAGGCACGGAATCAGCCGCCGGTGAGCCGTTGCACAAGTTTCCGGTCAGCGTTGCGCGTCCCTGCACCTGGGTTGAGCCGATCAGGTCCATCGCCTCAACCACGCCGGGCCAGTCTTGGCCCAACTCGGGGTGCTCGCTCATCTCTGCACCGGTTGTGGCGACGCCCAGCGTCCAGCTGCCATCAGCATTGCGGGTGATGTCGTGTACACCGTTGATTTTCTTGATGTCGATCAGCGTATCAGGCTTCACCAGTTCCGAGCGCAGCTGCACCAATACATCGGTGCCGCCTGCCAGAAAACGTGTGATGCCCGTCGCATTTGCGGCCAAAGCCGAAGCTTCGGCAAAGCTGGCGGGGCTGTGATAATCCATGAAGCTACCTCGTACCTGTTGGTCAGGGTTATCTGGGTTCGCGGCGACGTTAATTCACCCCTTGTCCGGCGTCCATGGGCCGAACGACCAAAATTCAAATTCTAGATGTCGCTTTTAGGCCGGGGTCAGAGATCAAGCTCGATCACCCCATCCGGTTCCGCCGCGCGGCTTTGGCACAGGATCATTGCCCCTTCACGCTGTTTCTTGGACAAAACGAAATCCCGGTGTTCGATCTCACCCGTAATCACGCCGCACTTACACACGCCGCAGATGCCGTCGGCGCATTTCACATCCACGTGAAAGCCTGCCTCGTTCAGAACCTGTGCTGCATCCTTGTCTGCAGGCACGGTCAGCGTTTTCCCAGAACGGGCCAGCTTGAGTTCAAACGGATGGTTCTCATATTCGGGCTGTTCGGGAACCGAGAAGTATTCCAGATGCCGGGACTCTTCGGGGAAACCCTGCCGCTCTGCCGCTTGTATCACCCCGTCCATGTAACGATCCGGCCCGCAGGTGTAGACATGCCAGCCGTCCTGATAGCCGGACAAGATTACATCCAGATCGGCGCGAGTACCTTCATCTGAGAAATGATAATGCACGCGATCTGCCCACGGCATCGCGGCCAGATCCTCAAGATACCCTGCCCCGTCCCGCGTGCTGGCTGAGTAGTGCATCTCGAACTCCCGACCCAAAGCGTGCAGGCGATGAGCAAAGGCAATCATCGGAGTGATGCCGATGCCGCCGCCCATAAGGAATGTTTTGGTTGCCGTTTCATCCAGTTCAAAATGGTTGATCGGTTTTGAGATGAAGACCTTGCGCCCCTCGGAAAAGATGCGGTGCAGCAGGGCCGAACCGCCACGCCCCTCATCCTCGCGCAGGACGCCGATCTGATAGGTTCCCTGATCCGATGGGTCGCCGGACATCGAATATTGCCGTAGGAACTCCGGCGCGACGAGCACGTCCAGATGTGCGCCCGCTGTCCATCCCGGCAGGGGCGCACCGTCCAGAGGTGAGAATTCATACTTCGTAACGTCTGAGGTCATCCTATCGACCTTGGTCACGGCAACCCGCATCACCGGTGCATCACCTGCAACCTGATAGCGGTGGATAACCGACATATCCCCGCTGGCCCTGCGGACCTTGTATTCATCGGCTGTCACCATGGCCTCGTAGGCCGCAATTCCGGCCTCACGATCCATGGCAAACGGATAGGGCCAAGGGTGCGGGGCCAGATAGGCCGGATAAACGGCCAGGGTCTGATCCTCGTACTTCAGGTCCAGATCCTTTTGCAGATCGCGCCGGTTCAGCGGATGGGTTGTGGGACGATACGCTCCGTCGGGTTGAAGCTCGATATCCCACCACCATTTCTTGATGTCGTTCAAGCCGCCATTGCCGACCGCATCGTCCAGTTTGGCCAATGCAGGCGCCGCAGAGGGGATGTTCATCGCAGCCCATCGAAAAGGGCGTTCCTTGAAGATACCTTCGAGGTTCCACGGGCAGGTTTTCATGCACCGCCCGCACATCGCGCCACCCGGTGTCGTGACCCGGTATGTGGCGCATTTCTGGCTGTCGGACTTCCAGATTTCATAGCCGTTGAACATCAGCTTCGGCCCGGCAGTTATTGCGCCAGATGGGCACTCGCGTGCGCATTTGTTGCAGCTTTCGCAGAAGGTTTGCAGGCCGAAATCAATGGGTTTGTCGTGGTCCATCGGCATATCTGTGGTCACCGCACCGGATTTCAGGCGTGGGCCGAGGTAGGGATTCAGTATGACTTCTCCGATCCGGCTCACCTCACCCAGACCAGACAGCAACAGCAGCGGAGGTTGCAGAACCTCACCATCCATCACCGTATGCGCCTTGGCCTTGTAGCCGAGGTTGCGGATCTGTTGTGCAATCACTCCGCCCAGAAGCGAAAACCGCAGATAGGCGCGCATGGATTGGGCGACGCTGATCCAGTCGTCACCGCTGGCCCCCTCCATCGTCTCATAGCCCTGATCGATGATCATACTGATGGCCTGATTATGGGGCGGCACGATTTCTTCGCCGGTCGCATCGTGGGAATACCAGGCCCAGTCCGGGCAACGGCTAAGGCCCACCGCATCGACCCCCAGAAAATAGGTCGCCGCCTTGATATTCGCTGCATTCCGCTGGGCATCAGTTGGCTTGGGCACATCCGTGCTTTCGCCATCCTGCAACAGCACGAACGCACCTAAGGCACGGCGTTGAGCAAAGCTGGGCGCGGCCTTGCGGACGTAATAGCCGCCCTTTGCCGCATCCTGCAGCGATTTGCCCATATCCCCGAATTGAGCACGGGCAAACATGTCGGCGCGTTTGGGCACACGGGCGACATTTTCTTCGTCTATATAAGTGGTTGGGGTCTCGACCCGCTTGAGTTTCTCGAAGGGATGCGCCCCGTCTACGTAGCGCCGTTTTGAATACGGATCACGGTTCAGCGCATTCTTGGCAAAACCCTTTCCCAACCACCAGGCAGGTCCTTGCGTCCGAAACCACGGCTGTTGCGCCATAGGTTCAAGCGGTCGATCATGGGCTATCGGCATCTCGGTCGTCACAGCAGCCAATCCAAATCGCGAACCCAGCCAAGGTACGACGATCTTGCCGTTTTCGACCGAGGCCAAACCAGCGGCAACTGCCAGCTTACCCAGATCAACCTCAGAGGACATCATGCTGTGCGCCCGCGCGTCATAGCCCAGCAGGCGGATATAGTTGGCGATGACCACCGCGTTTTCGGTCGCCAGCAGACATGCGCGATGATCCTGCGCGTTTGCAATCCAGTCCGCTCCGGGTTCAGACGGGTCTGGGTCACGGTTGTGTTCGTAGAGAAATACGATGCTGTGACGGTGGCTGTCGATCGGCTTCGGCGCAGCCTCCATACTGTCTTTCAGATCGGCCATAATGACGTCAATGCCCGAGGCCAGCGTCTTGGTCTGCCGGGTGCGCAACGCATGGGCGAGCCGGTCGATATCCGGGTTGCGGCGCGGTTCCGCCAGCAATGCGTCTGACGGCAACGGTCCGCAACCCATCATTGACGCGTCGTTGAAATACCCAAATGCTTTCAGATGGTTGGCGCGCTCAAGCGGGTCTGATGGGATATCTGACGCAACCGGGTTCACCAACCCATCGCGGATCGCGTCCATCATCGCCTGAAACTCTCGCATCGCGTTAACGATGCTGTCGGGTTGCTCTGGTCGGTGAAAACTCAGGTCAACCATCGAAGGTACGAGCGACAGGTCCGGGATGTCGCCCATCCTGGCCAGCCGCTCCAGCGGGTAACGGCCCATGTGAACGGGCCTGTTTTTATCCGAGAAAAAGCGGATTCCCATCCTATGCCTCCTGCTGCTGTTTGTCCTCTAACCCGCCATGGACAGCAAAACCATTCATGCTTAATCATAAACGGTATGAATAAAATTGATTTCACTGATCTCGACGGCAAGGTCCTGCGCACATTTCTGACCATACTCGAGGAAAGTTCTGTTTCGAAAGCCGCGGACCGACTGGGTGTCACGCAATCGGCGATCAGTCATACGTTGGCCAAGCTACGGCAGGTGCTGGGCGACCCGCTGTTTGTCCGTTCCGGTCAGGGCCTGATCCCGACCGAACGCGCCTTGTCCCTGAAAGACCCGGTGCAAAGCGTATTGGACGGGATGCGCGCACTGACCCAGGGTCGACCGTTCAACCCCTTATCCGAACAGATCGACATACGCATCGCCACCAATGACATGCCGCGCGAGTTGATCTTTCCACGTTTGCTGCGCGAATTCCGCGCCGAAGGCGCGCGTCTGCAATTGGAATTCATCCCGTCAGGCGTGCCCGACCCCGATCTGCTGCGCAGCGACCGGTGTCAGCTGATGCTGACCCCGTTACCTCCGGACGGGCCGGATATCTTTCAGAAACGCCTGATGATCAGCCCCTTGATGGTTTTCTACGACGCCGCGCAACGTAAACCGCCGGACAGCTGGCAGGCCTATTGCAACAGCGAGCATGTCGAGGTGCGCTTTGCCGATGGCCGCAACGCCCGCGCTGTCATGCGTGGCGTTGATCAAAGCCAGATCAGGCCAGCGGTTGTTACCCTGCCGCATTTCAACGCAATCCCGGCTTTCGTGCAGGGCAGTGACCTGATCTCAACCGACACGGCGCTGATGAAGCAAGGTCCGCTGGCCGCGTTGGATTGCGCACCGCTGCCTTTCGAATGCGCGCCCGTTTCCATCTACATGGTCTGGCATCAGCGATCTGCAAATGATCCTGCCCATCGCTGGTTGCGTGCCCGGATCGAGGCCATCGCGGCCACCCTTCAGACCTGAGACAGCAGCCAGTTGCGCATGACTTCAACCAGTTGCGGCTGACGCGGCTTGCGAGGCGCAACCACATAAAACCCCAGGTCTTCAATCAGGACGTCGTTAAGTGGTTGAACAAGGTGGCCCGTGGCAATCCCGCCCGCCACCAGTGGCGCATCGGCCAGGGCAATCCCCTGACCCGAAAGGGCGGCATCAATCGCCAGGCTGGTCTGGCTGAAGTTCATCATCCGAGGCTTTCCGTTTACGCCCACCCTTTCAAGAAACATGGGCCACAGCCCGTGGGTGTCATTCAATAGGACTTGCCCCAGCAGGTCAGAGGGATCGCTGACTTGTTCAGCGATGACAGGGCAACACACGGGAATGAACTCGGCTGAGAACAATGGTACCGCATCCAATTCAGAACCAAAGGGCGCCCTGCCTTGCCTGACTGCCAAATCCACGCCATCCGATTTGAAATCGGCCAGACGTTCGCGTGCGTCCACCTGAACCGAGATATCCGGATGTAAGTCGATGAAATTCGATAGCCTCGGTACCAGCCATTTTGAGGCAAAGCTGGGCGTGACCGACAAAATGATCCGACGATCCGGAGATAACTCTTCTACAGCTTCTTCGATCAACCGGAAGGCCCTGCGCAAAGGCGCATGAAACCTGCGCCCGGCTTCGGTCAGCCGCAAACCACGCGGTAGACGGTCGAATAGAGCTTCGTCCAACCTAGCCTCAAGCCCCCTCACCTGCTGCGCGACAGCGCCTTGTGTCACGCCAAGTTCTTCGGCGGCCAGCCGAAAGTTTAAATGACGCGCAGACGCTTCGAAAGCCCGCAAGGCGTTCAGGGGTGGAAGGGCGGCCATAGTTTTATCCTGTAAATTTTCTACAGCATAGAACCAGCAGAACTGATTGGTCAAACCGAGTTCAGATCGCCATCTTGGGAACAAATGAAAACGGAGAGATCAGATGGAAAAAGTAGCACTTATTACGGCAGGCGGCAGCGGCATGGGCGCAGATTCCGCTCGGAGGCTGGCGGCGGACGGATACAAGGTGGGCATTCTGTCCGCCTCGGGCAAAGGCGAAGCTTTGGCACACGAGCTGGGTGGCGTCGGTGTTACCGGCTCGAACCAGTCCACCGAGGATTTGCAGAAGCTTGTCGATGCAGCAATGGCCCATTGGGGACGCATTGACGTATTGGTCAATTCCGCAGGTCACGGCCCCCGCGCCTCGATCCTTGAGTTAACCGCTGAGGATTGGCACACCGGCATGGATGTCTATTTCCTGAACGTGGTCCGCCCGACGCGGCTGGTGACCCCGATCATGCAGGCGCAGGGTGGCGGGTCGATCATCAATATCTCAACCTTTGCGGCGTTCGAACCTGATCCGGTTTTTCCAACTTCTGGCGTGTTCCGGGCCGGTCTGGCCGCCTTCACCAAGCTGTTCTCGGACAAATATGCCGCCGAGAATGTCCGCATGAACAACGTCCTGCCTGGCTTCATCGACAGCCTGCCCGAGAAAGAAGAGTTCCGCAGCCGCATCCCGATGGGGCGCTATGGGCGCAGCTATGACGAGATCGCCTCGGTCGTGGCCCTGCTGGCCTCCGAAGGGGGCGGCTACATCACCGGGCAGAACATCCGGGTGGATGGAGGTATCACCCGGTCTGTCTGACCTCAGAACCGCGCCTTTACCAGATGTGTCAGTGCCGCGCCGGTTTCGAAAAAGGCGCGGCGCACGCGTGTCCAGCTTTCGTGATGCTCGGACACGGCAGGAACCGGCAAGAGAGAGAGGTCATCCGCCAGAAGGCTTTCGGCCATCATGCGACCGAACACCGTGCCCGGTCCGATGCCGCGTCCTGAATACCCGTGCGCAGCCAAAGCGTTGGGACCGATCTGCGTGATCTTCGGAATATGGTCCGAAGTCATCGCGATGCGCCCGTGCCACCCCTGTTCAAACGGCTGGTCGGCCAGTTGAGGATAGAGCTCGGCCAGCTTGCGTCGAACCCAGCCGGAATGTGCACCTTGGCCCGCATTTCCCAGATCGCCCATACCACCAATAATCATCCGCCCCGCCTTATCCAACCGGAACGACGTCATGATCAAACCGGTATCCCAGCACCCCTCTTCTTTCGGCAGAATGCTGGCCCGCAGATTGTGCGACAACGGAGTGGTTGCGTACTGGAAGTAGTAGACCGGTACGTAGGCGGGCGCGGTGTCTGGCAAGCCCAGGTGATAGGCGTTGGTCGCCTGAATGACAGACTTGGCTCGAACCACCCCTCCCGGTGTGGTCAGCACCCATTGGTCGTTTTCGTTGCGCATGGACTGTACCGGGCTTTGCTCGTGTATTTGCGCCCCGGCCTGCATAGCCGCTCGAGCCAATCCCACCACATAAGCCAAAGGCTGAATGGTTCCTGCGCGGGGGTCGAACAACGCCCCATGGAACGCTTCGCTGCCGGTTCTTTCGCGGACCTGATCCGCCGACAACAGTTCCACCGGCGCGCCTGATGTGCTCAGCTGTGCATAGCGCGTTTGCAGGTTCTTCAATCCGGCTTCTGAATGCGCGCAATGCAGGGTTCCGTTGCGCACAGGTTCACAATCGATGCCGTGATTTTCAATCAATGCGAACACATCTGACGGGGCCTGCGCCAGCAGGTCGATCAGACGATCCCCTGCCGCCTGTCCGACATGCGCGCGGATTTCGTCCGGTGGCAACCAAAGACCCGCATTGGCCAAACCGACATTACGGCCTGATCCGCCGTAACCGATCCCTTGCGCTTCCAGCAGACAGACCGACGCACCAGCCTGGGCGGCTGTCAAAGCGGCGGAGCAGCCGGTGTATCCTCCGCCAATGACCACCAGATCAACAGCAGTATCAGCGGTCAATGGCGGTGCTGAGACCGTCTCGGTACAAGTGCTGCGCCACAGAGCATTTTCGGGATCGTTCACATCGGGCCTCTGAATCTTTTGCCCGGATCATCATGCCGTTTCCCGCCCTTTGCAAGCGGGCACATCAAGGCGCATCTGCGACGAAAAAGACCTCGCAGGCGCGGGCATTGCCCGGGCTTGCCGGGCCCAACCGGAGAAGGCATTCCGTCAGGAATGATGACGACAGGCGGGAGGTCCCGGATAGCTTCAGACGTCGAGCGAGCGTGCTATCAGTTCTTTCATGACCTCATTGGTGCCGCCATAGATCATCTGCACCCGCGCATCCGCATAAAGACGTGCAATCGGATACTCCATCATGAAGCCATAACCGCCGAACAGTTGCAGGCATTCATGCATGATCTCGTTCTGCACCTCTGATCCCCAGTATTTCGCCATCGAGGCGGTGGCCGCGTCCAGCTCTCCTGCTTCCAGCCTGCCGATACAATCGTTGATGAAGCTGCGCAGAACCTCGGCCTTGGTCTTGCATTCCGCCAGTTTGAACCGGGTGTTCTGGAAGTCCATCACCCGCTGTCCGAAGGCTTTGCGTTCCTGCACGTATTTGACTGTTTCAGCGATGGCGAAATCAATCGCGCCCAGCGCCATGATCGCGATGTTCAGCCGTTCCCACGGCAGTTGTTTCATAAGCTGGTAGAAGCCCTGCCCTTCTTCGGCCCCCAACAGGTTCGTCATCGGCACTTTGACGTCTTCAAAGAACAGCTCGGCCGTGTCGTTGCCCTTCATACCCAGTTTTTTGAGGTTTCGTCCCCGCCGGAAGCCGTCGGCCCCTTCGGTTTCAACCACGATCAAGGACACACCACGCGCGCCTTCGGACTTGTCGGTCTTGGCCGCCACGATGATCAGGTCCGCGGTCTGTCCATTTGTGATGAAGATTTTCGAACCGTTCAGCCGGTAGGAATTGCCGTCTTTCTCGGCCGTCGTCCGCACAGCCTGTACGTCTGATCCGGTGCTGGGTTCCGTCATCGCCAGCGCAGCGACCATCTCGCCCGAGGCAAGTTTGGGCAGCCATTTCTGCTTTTGGTCCTCGCTGCCATAGGCGGTGAGGTAATGCGTCACAATCGACTGAATGCCATATCCCCAACCAGCATCACCGCGCGCGCCCTGTTCATAGGCGGTGATCGCATCGAACCCCATACCGCCACCGACACCTCCGTATTCTTCAGGGATTGCCCCTGCCATCAGACCGGTTTCACCCGCTTTGCGCCAGAAGTCGCGATCCACGACGCCGTTTTCGACCCAGGTTTCGATATTGGGCGACAGTTCGTCATCCATGAACCGGCCCGCCATGTCGGCAAACATGCGGTGTTCGTCGGTGACCCACGCGGCGGTGGAAGTGAAAAGTGGCATCGAACGCTCTCCAGTCAGTCTTTACGCAAAGCCTAGCGCTCCGCCCGATTCACGCCAATGCATGTGACGCCGCGTCCTGCAATGAAACAACGCAACGTTCCTGACCTGCGGATATAATAAGAACCTGTTTGCTTAAGCAGGTTTAGCCCAACGCCGTGGCCAGCAGATTTTTCGCCGCATCCTTGGCGTCTTGCGCCGGATCGCAGTTTTGAAGCAGAACGGCAGAGACAATTGCCCCCTCCTGCAAAAGCACGATCTGACAGGCCAATTTCTGAGGATCACGCGCACCTGCCTGCTCTGCGACTGCCGTGAAATGGTCCAGAAGCAGTTGCTTATGCTCGGCTGCCTGCACATGGATAGGGTGATCCCGGTCTTGGAATTCAGCGCCTGCTTTGATGAACATGCAGCCCCGGAATTCATCCTCTTCGAACCATTCTTTCAGGGCATCAAAACTGACCAGTATTTGCTCGGCCGGTGTATCTGCCATCTCATTGATGCGTTTGAAGAACCATTCACGGAAGTTTTCGTCCCGCAGACGCAGTGCTGCGAGGATCAATTCCTCCTTTGAGCGGAAATGCTTGTACATCGACGTTTTGGACACACCCGTTTCCACCACCAGCTTATCCATGCCAGTCGCGTGAAACCCATCGCGGTAAAAGACCTTTAGGGCCTTGCTCACCAGTTCGTCCCGTTTGTTTGGGCGCATGATTCGGCTCCTTAGTGTACCGTTCTGTACATATTAACCCGAAACACGAAGTACAATAACAACAGATCAAGCCTTTGTTTTTATTCACCTTAATTAAAGTCAAAAACCTCACAGTGATATTTTTTTTAACTTGCCCTTGCAAAAGTTAACAGATCAGTACACTTTGAACTCAGAAGTTAACCGATCTGTACACCAAAGGACCTGACCGATGAAACGTCGCGCTAGTATTTTCCCACCTCAGTACGTTCCGTTCCTTCTGACCATGGCCCTTCTGGCCGCCTCACTCACCTGAAAGATCTCTGCCCAATGCCTCGTCCGCCTCTGCCCCCTTTCACGTTTGAAACCGCCACTCAGAAAGTTCGTATGGCTGAAAACGCCTGGAACAGTCGTGACCCTGATCGGGTGACGTCGGCCTACACCGATGACAGTCATTGGCGAAACCGGGTCGAGTTTCTGTCCGGTCACACCGACATCCACGCCTTTTTGACGCGCAAATGGCAGAAGGAACTGGACTATCGCCTGATCAAGGAACTCTGGGCTTTTGCCGAGAACCGCATTGCCGTGCGCTATGCTTATGAATGGCGAGACGACAGCGGCCAATGGTTCCGCTCCTATGGCAACGAAAACTGGGAATTTGCGGAAGACGGGCGCATGTCACACCGCCACGCTTCACTGAATGATCTGCCGATCACCGAGGATGACCGCCTGTTTCACTGGCCGCAGGGCGAACGCCCCGAAGATCATCCCGGATTGTCAGATTTGAGTCTTTGAAAGGACATACCATGCCCCGTGCCTTTTCCGAACGCGCCTTCACCCCCGCCGTCCGCGCCCATCAAGAGCGGATGGGCTCGGCAAAAACCTATGCCAAGTTCATCGAAGATGGGCCACAGCAGGGCCATCTGATCGGTGAACCTGAGAAAGAGTTCATTCAGGCACGGGACGGGTTTTACCAATCCACAGTATCCGAAACCGGCTGGCCCTATGTGCAGTATCGCGGTGGGCCCGTAGGATTTTTGAAAGTGCTGGGGCCGCAGACCATCGGCTATGCGGATTTTTCAGGCAACAAGCAGTATATCTCGCGCGGGAATCTGGATGGCAATGATCGGATCGCGATGATCCTAATGGATTACGCCAACCAGCGCCGCCTGAAGATCCTGGGACGTGTCGAGTTTACCGAAGGCGAAGCCGCCGCCGCCAGTTTGTATCCCGATGAGGCCGAGGCCCCGGCGGAACGGGCTGTCATAATCCGAGTCGAGGCGCTGGATTGGAACTGCCCGCGCCACATCACCCCGCGCTTCACCGAAGCCGAGCTGCGCCCCCATCTGAACACTCTTGGACAGCAGCTGGCCCAGTTGCAGGCAGAGAATGAGCGGCTGAAGCAAGAGCTGGCCAAGTTCGGCTGACGCGGCTGGCGATGCCGGGATTTCGGCAAAAAGGAAAGGAATTTACGCGATGGTACGTTCAGTCGTTCAACTCTCAGCAGCCTGTATTGCGGCGGCAGCCTTGATACTGCTGATCGTGATGCTTGGATTTTTTGCCTCACCCAGCGCTGTGCGCACGTCTCCTTCCGTGTTCAGTACGATGCTGTTTGATCACTTGCAGCAGGAGTGAAGCGCAGTCAGCCCCGACTGGTTTGGACCATCGCCGCGATTCCGGCGGCGCAGAACGCGACCAATGGCTCTAGGTCAGGCTGATCGCCACCCTGCGACAGCGCCTCGACCCGCCAGCCGCTGTTGAGATGCGCCAGCATGGCCGAGACAGAATACACCTGACCACTAGCCAACACGGCAGGATCGACATCGGGATAAAGAGTCGCAATCTCGGCAATGAAACGCTGGGCCGTCGGATCGAAACACTCTGCTGCAATGTCGCTCCACCGTGGATCGACGGACACATGCGCGACTAGTCGACCATAGGCCATCCATCCCGGTCCACCAGATTCAGCCAGTTCTACATAAGGGCGGATGAAGCTGTCCAGAATGCTGCGCAATGTCAGCGGTCCGTCGGCCCTGGCTTTGTTCAGCGCATCGACTCGTAGCTGCGCCAATTCATCCGCGCGGCGGGCGACGGTTCGATAGAAAAGTTCCTCTTTTCCACCGCCGTGATGGTGCACAAGGCCGATCTGCACCTCGGCCAAAGCAGCGATATCGCGGATCGAGGCACCTTCGAATCCCCGTTCGGCAAAGACCAATTCCGCAGCATCCATGATCCGCGCGCGCGTCACCAAAGACCGCTTGGAGGGCGCCCTTTGCCTTGGTTTTTCGATGTTTTTCAGACTCATGAATTTCATCTTGCCTTATTTTGGTCGATCGTTCAAGTTAAGCCTCGCGAGCTTTGGGAGGATTCATGACAGAAACGCGCGACACATTCGCCTTGATCGGGGCGGGACCGATGGGATTGGCCGCGGCCAAGGTGCTGAAGGAACAGGGCATCGCATTTCAGGGGTTCGAGCTGCATTCGGACGTGGGCGGTCTGTGGGACATCGATGCCCCCAGATCAACCATGTATGAGACAGCGCATCTGATCTCGTCCAAGCGTATGACCGAGTTCGATGATTTCCCGATGGATAAGGCGGTGGCCGAGTACCCCTCTCACAGGGCGATGCGCGACTATTTTCGTGCATTTGCGGATCATTTCGGATTGCGCAAGAACTACAGGTTCAACGCTGAAGTCACCCGGATCACACCACTGGGCAATCCGGGAGAAGGCTGGCGTATCAACTGGCGCGATGCAGAGGGCGACCACCAGGCTGACTTCGCAGGGGTCATGATAGCAAACGGCACCCTGTCGGAACCGAACATGCCCAGCTTTCCCGGATCGTTCGACGGCGAGTTGATCCATGCCTCGCAGTATCGGTACCCCAGCCAATTCGACGGCAAACGCGTGTTGGTCGTGGGTGCGGGCAATTCCGGCTGCGACATCGCGGTAGACGCCATCCATCACGCAAAACGCTGCGATCTGTCGATGCGCCGCGGATACTATTTCGTCCCGAAATACGTTTTTGGAAAACCCGCTGACACGATGGGCGGCAAGATCCGCCTGCCCATATGGTTAAAACGCAAAGTAGACAGCCTGATCCTCAGCTGGTTTGTCGGTGACCCGCAGAAATACGGCTTTCCCAAACCGGATTATCAGCTTTACGAAAGCCATCCGGTGGTGAATTCACTGGTGCTGTATCACGCGGGCCATGGTGATCTGCGCATACGCCCCGACATCGAACGGCTGGAGGGTCACACCGTTCACTTCAAGGACGGCACCAGCGAAGACTATGACATGATCCTCGCCGCAACCGGATACAAGCTGCACTATCCGTTCATCGGCAAGGATCTCCTGAACTGGCGGGGCGATGCCCCGCATCTTTACCTGAACACCATACACCCCGAACGAGACGATCTGTTTGTGTTGGGCATGGTCGAGGCCACGGGTCTGGGCTGGCAAGGGAGGCACGAACAGGCCGAGATGGTGGCGCGCTATATCAAGGGTCTTCAAAACGGTTGCCCGGCGGCGGCCGATCTGAAAGCCGATAAACAAAAAGACTACAAGCGCGCCACCGGAGGCATGAACTATATCGACCTGCCCCGCATGGCCTATTACGTCGACAAGGCCACCTACAGAAAGGCTGTCACTGGCTGGATTGAACGGCTGCGGAAAGCCGCCGCATGAGTGGTATCGACGAGATCACGCTGAATTTTAGCCCAGCGTCGCTGACCCTGTTAAACGCGATCCTGGCGATTGTGATGCTTTCAATCGCGATCGATCTGACGCCACGGGATTTTGATCGTCTGAGACGCGCGCCGAAACCGGTGATTGTCGGGCTGCTGTCTCAATTCGTCGTTCTGCCTGCGCTGACCTTTGCGCTGGTATGGGTCACGGAACCGCGTGCGTCTATTGCGCTGGGGCTGATCCTCGTGGCGGCTTGCCCGGGCGGAAATATCTCGAACTTCATCACGCATCGGGCCGGCGGCAATGCGGCGCTGTCCGTGTCGATGACCGCATTCGCCACCATCGGAGCGATTTTCATGACGCCCTTCAATATCGCGCTTTGGGGTGGGCTGTATCCGCCGACCCGCGCGATCCTGCAGCAGATACAAATCGACCCTGTGCAAATCGCCATTCTCGTTGGCCTGATGCTGATCCTGCCGCTGGTTCTGGGCATCACACTGAATCAGCGTCGACCCGCCCTGACCGCCCGCCTGCGCGGGCCGCTGCAATACCTGTCGATGGGTATCTTTGCCGCCTTCATCCTGCTTGCCCTGGCCGCCAACTGGGGGTTCTTCCTCAGTTTTGCCGGGGCTGTTGCTGGGCTTGTGGTCCTTCACAACGCCTTGGCGCTGGGGGGCGGTTGGGTCGTGGCCACTCTGACCCGACTGTCCCCCTTCGACCGTCGCGCGATCACCATCGAGACTGGCATTCAGAACTCAGGGCTTGGGTTGGTCTTGATCTTCGCCTTCTTCCATGGGCTGGGCGGCATGGCCGTTGTTGCCGCGTTCTGGGGCATCTGGCACGCGATCTCGGGCATTGCCCTGGCGTCGGTCATGGCCCGAACCGAGGCCGCGCGATGACCCGTATTCTGATCACAGGCGCCGCCGGTATGGTCGGGCAAGCACTGTTGCCCGAACTTGAGGGACATGAGGTCTTTGCCACTGACCTCAAACGCCCGGAGACACTGCCGGAACACATCGCCTTTCTGCCCATGGACGTTACAAGTGACGCGCCTGCTCGCGTGATTACCAAGGTGAAGCCGGATGTCATCGTGCATCTGGCTTCTATCGTGACGCCCCCGTCCAAAATGGGACGCGCGGCAGCACACGCTGTTGACGTCGAAGGGACCCGCAAGGTGGTGAACGCGGCCATCGCCAACGGGGTGCGCCGGTTGGTGGTCACATCGTCCGGTGCTGCTTATGGGTATCACGCGGACAACCGTGTTCCGCTGCGCGAGAGTGACCCGCTGCGGGGCAATCCCGAATTCCCCTATTCAGATCACAAACGACAGGTCGAGGAAACGCTGGCCGAAGCCCGTAGAGCTGCCCCTGATCTTGAACAGGTCGTTCTGCGCGTAGGAACGGTTCTGGGGGCTGGAACCGAAAACCAGATCACCGCCCTGTTTCACAAACCTCGACTGCTGGCGGTGACCGGCAGCGAAAGTCCTTTTGTGTTTATCTGGACGCACGACTTGGCACGTATACTGCGGCGCGCTGCCACGGACGGGCCACCGGGTATCTTCAACGTCGCCGGCGACGGCGCGATGGGTGTCACCGATCTGGCCCGCGCCATGGGGAAGCCGGTTCTGTGTCTGCCCGCCTGGGCACTAAAAGCGGCTTTGGCCGCCGCCCGTCCGCTGGGCCTGTCACGCTATGGGCCGGAACAAGTGCGGTTCCTGCAATATCGGCCGGTTCTGGACAACTCAGCCCTCAAATCAGAATTCGGCTACACACCCGAAAAAACCAGCGCCGAGGTGTTCGCGCTTTGGCAAATGCAGGCCGGACTATGAAAACCGCTGTCATATCAGGCGGGGCGGGTGGTTTGGGGCAAGCCCTGAGCCGCGCTTTGCAAGTCCGCGGTTGGCGGGTGGTGTTGCTGGATCTTGATGTTTCGGGCCTGGACTCCGGACCGACCCAGCTGCCAATCGCCTGCGATCTGACAGATCCCGAACAGCTTGCCAGTGCAACGCAAAAGGCCGTCAGATTCAGCGACAGCATAAATCTGGTCATCTACAACGCCGGGGTTACGCAAATTCGAGGGTTTGATCAGTCTGACGCCGCCAGTCACCGAATGGTGTTCGACATCAACTATTTCGCAGCCGTTGAAATGGCCCGTGCGTTATTGCAACCGGTCCGCGCATCAAAAGGGATACACTTGGCGATCTCGTCCGTGGCCGGGTTCGCACCGCTTTATCACCGGACGGCATATGCTGCCTCGAAACACGCGCTTGAAGGGTTTTTCAAGTCGCTCCGCTCCGAAGAGGCACCTCATGGCGTTCAGGTTCAGATTGCAGCGCCGTCTTTTGTGGCCACCAACCCCGGCAACGCGCAAGAACAGGCGGATGGCACTGCGCGACCCGGATCGGCAAAGGACGGATTGGACGAGATGAGCCCTGATGCAGCCGCTGAAACGATCCTGCGCGGGTTGGACAAATCGCAGCCCATGATACCGGTTGGCCGTGTGGCGCGTATATCATGGTGGCTGAATCGCCTGTCGCCGCGCCTCTATCAGCGTATGATGGAGCGAAACATGCGCCGGTCCGACAAATAGAAAATTGCCATAAACCCTTGACCTTCCCGTCACTGGAACCCCCATTTGGAGGGCAAAGAAACCTGCGGGATGAGTCGCATGGCGCAAGAGATACTTACAGAACTTAAAGTTACCGGCATGGGCTGCGCGTCCTGTGTCGGTCGTGTCGAAGCGGCCCTTCGGGACGTGTCGGGGGTTGAAGATGCCTCAGTCAATTTCGCAACCAAAACCGCGCAAGTGGTTTTTGACGGACCGGCGTCGGCCTTGACCGAAGCGCTTGATGCGGCAGGTTATCCGGCTGAGACCAGTCAGGCCGATCTGAGCATCGACGGTATGACCTGTGCGTCCTGCGTAGCCAAGATCGAACGTGCGCTGACCTCCAGTCCCGGTGTCATCGACGCACGGGCCAATCTGGCAACCCGGACTGCCACGGTGACCTATGCAACGGGTGCAACAACGCCAGAGTTACTGGCTCAGGAGATAACCGAAATTGGATATCCCGCGCGGATTCAAGACGTTTCAGAACCTGAAAACCGCGAAGAGGACGAAATTCAAAGACTGACCCGTACCACGATACTGGCGGCCGTTCTCGCCCTGCCAGTCTTCATTCTTGAGATGGGCGGGCATATGATCCCCGCCTTCCATCACTGGGTGCACGCAACCATCGGCGCGCAATCCAGCCAGCTTATACAATTTGTCCTGACCTCAGCCCTGCTGATCGGGCCTGGCCGTGTGTTTTACCGCAAGGGTATCCCATCCCTGCTGCAAGGCACGCCAGATATGAACGCGCTGGTCGCGCTTGGGACCGGGGCGGCGTACCTCTATTCCGTAGTGGCAACATTCGCCCCAGGCTTGCTGCCGCAAGGTACAGCCAATGTTTATTTCGAGGCCGCTGCCGTGATCGTGGTCCTTATCTTGTTGGGCCGGTTGATGGAGGCACGCGCCAAAGGCAAAACCGGGGCGGCGATCCGGAAGCTGGTAGGTCTGCAGCCCAAAACCGCACGTGTCGAAGTTGACGGTCAGATACAGGACCGCCCGATTGCCGAAATCACTGTCGAAGATATCTTGCACATCCGTCCCGGCGAACGTGTGCCGGTGGATGCCGAGGTGCTTGAGGGCACATCTTACGTCGATGAAAGCATGATCACGGGTGAACCGGTGCCTGTCGGCAAATCTCCGGGTGCGCCTGTTGTTGGGGGCACTGTGAACGGCACTGGTGCCTTGCGGGTACGTGCCACGCGCGTGGGTGGCGACACGGTGCTGGCGCAGGTCATCCGCATGGTGCAGCAGGCACAGGGGGCCAAGCTGCCTATTCAGGGTCTGGTGGATCAGATCACCTATCGCTTTGTCCCTGCGGTGATCCTTGTTGCTGTGATCACTGTCGCAATCTGGCTGATCTTCGGTCCCAGTCCCGCCCTACCGCTGGCATTGGTCGCAGGTGTTTCGGTGCTGATCATCGCTTGCCCCTGCGCGATGGGACTAGCCACGCCCACGTCTATCATGGTGGGCACCGGACGCGCAGCGGAGTTGGGGGTTCTGTTCCGCAAAGGCGATGCTCTGCAACAGCTTCAGCAGGCGCGTGTCATCGCGATGGATAAAACCGGAACTCTGACCCTCGGCCGTCCGGAACTGGACAGCGTAACCACGGCGAATGGCTTTGACCGGGATGAGGTTGTACGACTCGCCGCCGCGCTTGAGGCACGATCGGAGCACCCGATTGCATCGGCCATCACCCGAGCCGGCCCCGCGACTCTGCCAGAGGCTTCGGATGTGCGGTCGCTTACCGGCCTTGGCGTGCAAGGACAGGTTGAAGGACGGGATGTGTTGATCGGGTCGCGTCGGCTGATGCAGCAACAGGGGATCGAACTTGGATCCTTAGTGGAAGAGGCTGAGACCCGCGCCGCCGAAGGGGCAACGCCGTTGTTCGTCGCCCTCGATGGGCGGGCCGCAGCTGCGTTATCTGTGTCGGACCCGATCAAGCCCGGCACCGAAGAGGCGCTGGAACGGCTTCACCAGATGGGGCTGACCGTAGCCATGGTCACCGGAGACAACGCGCGCACGGCGCAGGCTTTGGCCGACCGGCTGGGGATAGATCACGTCACCGCCGAAGTAATGCCCGATGGTAAGGTAGATGCGATCACGACCTTGCGGGATCAATTCGGAACACTGGCTTTTGTTGGTGACGGTATCAACGATGCTCCGGCGCTGGCATCTGCAGATATCGGCATCGCAATCGGTACGGGTACGGATGTGGCTATCGAAACGGCCGACGTTGTGCTGATGTCCGGTGATCTGCGCGGCGTTGCCAATGCAACCGAAATCAGCCGTCGGACAATGCGGAACATCCGGCAAAACCTGGGATGGGCCTTTGGCTATAACGTTCTCTTGATCCCGGTCGCTGCTGGTGCCCTCTACCCGTTCGGCGGTCATCTTCTGTCCCCGGCGCTGGCGGCGGGCGCGATGGCGTTGTCCAGCGTGTTTGTGGTCTCGAATGCGCTGCGTTTGCGTCGCGTTCGCGCCAGCGTGCCGGAAACCGCAGCCACAGCCACCAAGGAGGTGCACGCATGAATATCGGAGATGTCGCTGCCCGCACCGGCCTGCCCGCCAAGACGATCCGGTATTATGAGGACATTAACCTGATCAAACCGATGCGCGATGACAACGGCTATCGCCGGTTTCGCGATCAGGACGTGCACAAGCTGAACTTTCTGGGCCGCGCCCGTGCGCTTGGCTTTACCATCGAGGACTGCCGGACCCTAATGGCCCTTTACGAGGATGAAACCCGCGCCAGCGCTGATGTGAAACGGGTGGCGCGGGATCATCTGGCGCAGATCGAGGCCAAGATCGCCGATCTGAAAGCCATGCGTGATACGCTAAGCCACCTGGTCGACGCCTGCGCCGGAGACGACCGGCCCGATTGCCCGATCCTGCAGGATTTGGGCGGGAAAAGCTGACACGGGGTTGCCCTTTGCGTGCAGCTTTGCTTTGTCTTCGCCAGACAATTCGGTCACACGTGCCGACCGAACAGCGGAGAGGATCACAAAATGGCAAAAGTCGCGTTCCTTGGCCTTGGTGTCATGGGCTATCCCATGGCCGGACATCTGCAGGCCGCAGGTCATGACGTCACCGTCTACAACCGCACAACCGCCAAGGCCGAAGCCTGGGTGGCGCAGCATGGTGGGGCCATGGGGGCGACTCCGAAAGATGCGGTCAAAGGCGCGGAACTCGTAATGGCCTGCGTGGGAAATGACGACGATCTGCGCATGATCTGCTCAGCCGAGGACGGTGCGTTTCAGGGCATGTCCGACGGGGCCATCTTCGTCGATCACACAACAGTCTCGGCAGACGTCACGCGAGAGCTTTACGAGGCCGGAGCCGCGCAGGGGATCGCCTTTGTCGACGCCCCGATCTCGGGCGGTCAGGCTGGGGCTGAAAACGGGGTTCTGTCCATAATGTGCGGCGGAGATCAGGCCGCCTATGATGCGGCTGAGCCGTTGATGGAGGTCTATTCGAAGATTTGTCGCCGCATTGGTGACAGCGGAGCGGGCCAGTTGACCAAGATGTGTAACCAGATCGCCATAGCCGGTTTGGTTCAGGCCCTCAGCGAGGCATTGCATTTTGCCGAGAAAGCGGGATTGGACGGACGTGCAGTTGTTGAGGTGATCAGCCAGGGCGCGGCCGGAAGCTGGCAGATGGTGAACCGCCACGAGACGATGCTGGACGATCATTTTGACTATGGGTTTGCCGTGGATTGGATGCGCAAGGATCTGGGTATTTGCATGGATGCGGCCAACGTCAATGGTGCCTCACTGCCCGTGACCGCGCTGGTCGATCAGTTTTACAAAGATGTGCAGAAACTTGGCGGTGGGCGGTGGGATACGTCGTCGCTGTTCAAACGGCTGCGCGCATTGGACTAAAGAATCCCGGGTGTAGCGGGACGGAGAACGACATGAGCGAATTGGTGAAGTTCTGGGCGGATGCGCTGCGTCAGCACTGGGGACTGGACGCAAGGTTGACGCGGCTGGATGGTGAATATGACCTGAACTTTCTGGTACAGGCCACCAATGGTCAGGACTATGTGCTGAAAGTCATGCGGGCGGGCTGCGAGGCGGATCTGGTGGATTTGCAGATACAGGCGCTTGCCCATGTCGCGTCAGAAGCGCCGGGTTTGCCATTTCCCAAGGTGTTCCCCGATTTGAACGGCACAATGCTGCCGGAGATTACGGATTCTGAGGGGCAGTCCCGACTGGTGTGGCTATTGGAATGCCTGCCGGGGCAGTGTTACGCGAAGACTGCGCCGAAGTCCGAAGAGCTGATCCTGAAGCTGGGGCGCGTTCTCGGGGCGACCGATCGGGCCTTGGAAGGGTTCGAGCACGAAGGATTGCACCGGACCGGTTTCAAGTGGGATCTGACGCAGGCCGATTGGATTGCGGACAAGCTGGATATCATTTCAGACCCTACCCGGCGGGCTTTGTTGAACGAGATTTTCGCAGGGTTCTCAGCGATCTCGGGGATGCTGGGGGATCTGACGAAACAGGCCATCCACAACGACGCCAATGACTATAACATTCTGGTCGAAGGGGAATTGGGCGAGCGTCGGCGGATCTCGGGCCTGATTGATTTGGGCGACATGTGCGCGGCGCCGCGCGTCTGCGATCTGGCAATTGCCGGGGCTTACATCGTGTTGGACCATCCCAAACCGGAACTGGCGCTGGCCGCGCTGGTAAAGGGCTTTCACGCGGCCAACCGGCTAAGCACGAGTGAAGTTGACCTGATCTGGCCGTTGCTGAGGATGCGACTTGCGGTATCGGTCGTCAACTCGACCCTGATGGCGGCCGAGAACCCGGATGATCCTTACGTGACCATTTCTCAGGCTCCGGCGTGGCGTTTCCTTGAAGACGCCTCGGTCAATGGCGGGCTGATGTCGGCGCGGTTGCGGGCGGCCTGTGGCTTGCCTGTCGTCGATGGGGCTGAACGCATCCACACCTATCTGCAGGATCACCGGGGTCATTTTGCCGACATGTTTAGTCAGGATCTGAGCGATGTGCCCATGGGATCGCTGTCCGTTGAAAACTGCGTCTGGCCTCAGAATCCGTTCCACATGCCTTTGGCCGAGGCCGCACGGGTGGGCGAGGAATACGGCGAGGGTCTGTGGCTGGGTTACTATAACGAGCCCCGCCTGATCTATGCCGAGCCGGGGTTCCGCAAGGGGCCGAGGAAAGCCTCGGACCGGCGAACGGTGCATTTGGCGGTGGATGTGTTTGCGCCCGCCGGAACGGTGCTGCACGCGCCGATGAGCGGGCGGGTTGAAGTGGTCGAGAACCGGGACAACCACCTCGACTACGGTGGTGTGATCATCCTGCACCACGAAACGCCCGAAGGCGATCCGTTCTATACACTCTATGGCCATCTGGACCCGGAATTCTGTGAGCGGCTGAAACCCGGCGACCCGGTTGCGCAAGGGGCAGCGTTTGCCCGGCTAGGCGATGCCAGCCAGAATGGCGGATGGGCGCCGCATGTGCATTTCCAACTGGCTTTGACCACCGATGGCATGGAGGCGGACTGGCCCGGTGTCGGCGATCCCGACGAAATGGAGCTGTGGAACGCGGTCTGCCCGAACCCGGCGGCATTGCTGAACTTGCCGGATGACAAGGTGTTCTATCAACCCACCGACAAGCAGGTGATCCTGCAGGGGCGCCGCGATCACTTTGGCGGCAACCTGTCGCTGACCTATGACGATCCGGTCATGCTGGTGCGTGGGTGGAAGCATCATCTGTTCGACGAATGGGGCCGCCCCTATCTGGACGCCTATAACAACGTCCCCCATGTCGGCCATGCGCATCCGCGCATTCAGGCCGTGGCGGCGGATCAGCTGAGGCGGATGAACTCGAACACCCGTTATCTGCACCCGGCTCAAACGGAATTTGCCGACAAGATCCTGTCCAAACTGCCGGATCACTTCGAGGTTTGCTTCTTTGTCAACTCAGGCACTGAGGCCAACGAGCTGGCTCTGCGATTGGCCCGCGCCCATACCGGTGCAAAAGGGATCGTGACGCCGGATCATGGTTATCATGGCAATACCAACGCGGCGGTGGCCATTTCGGCCTACAAGTTCAACAAACCCGGTGGCATCGGCAAAGCCGACTGGGTTGAGCTGGTCGAGGTTGCGGATGACTACCGCGGGTCGTTCAAGCGCGACGATGCGGACCGGGCGCAGAAGTTTGCCGATCTTGTGGATCCTGCGATTGCGGCCTTGCTGGACCGAGGACAAGGTGTGGCCGGGTTCATCGCGGAAACCTTCCCGTCGGTCGGTGGCCAGATCATTCCGCCAAAGGGTTATCTGCCTGCGGTCTATGAAAAAATCCGCGCTGCCGGCGGCGTATGCATTGCCGACGAGGTGCAGACAGGCCTTGGACGTCTGGGCGAGTGCTACTTTGGCTTTGAACATCAGGGCGCGCTGCCCGATATCGTGGTCATGGGCAAACCCATCGGCAACGGGCACCCCTTGGGCGTGCTGGTGACAACCAAGAAAATTGCCGACAGCTTCAACAACGGGATCGAGTTCTTTTCGACCTTTGGCGGATCAACCCTGTCCTGCCGGATTGGCAAAGAGGTGCTGGATATCGTTGACGACGAAGGGTTGCAGGACAATGCCGCCCGAATGGGTGAGCGCCTGATGACCGGGCTGCGCCAGATCGAAGCCGATTTCGATTGTGTCGGCGATGTGCGGGGTATGGGACTGTTCCTTGGTGTGGAACTGATCAACCCAGATGGGACTGAAGGCACAGAGATTTGCAGCTATGTCAAAAACCGGATGCGCGATCATCGCATTCTGATCGGCAGTGAAGGACCGAAGGACAACATCCTGAAAATCCGCCCGCCGCTAACCATCGAGGCCGAGGATGTGGACATGATCTTGTGGGCTCTGCGGGACGTTTTGTCAGAGGTGGGCGATTACGCCCCTGCCCCGGTTTGCGATCATGATCATCACCATGCAGGATGCGGATGTTGCTAAACAAATAAACCCCGGCGCGATGCCGGGGTTAAGCCGTTCTGCACCGGGGATCAGTGGAGAACGGCCGAGGTGGTATGGTGACCGGTTGTCGGGATCCTGAACGCAACAGTCATGCGCCTGAGAGCAAGGCCCAGCTCTTCTGATAACGAGGCAAGCGCAGGCGCAAAATCCGGGCGTACGATCAGAGATGCCATCATCATCGCGTCTTCACGCGCACCTTCGGACGCGGCGGCGATCATCTGGGCAAAGCAATTCTCATCCGCACCCAGGCACGCGCATTTCAGCCCATGGCGGATCAGGGGGCGACGACCATAGGCCGCGCATAGGGAACACAATCGGTCCAGCGTCAACATCGCGGCCTCTCCGCTATCTGCACCCAAAGCGATCTGGAAATCACTGGCTGCATCGGTCCGACCGCCCTCACCCTCGCTCCACATCCGCAGGTACATCACCGCGCCCGCTTCGATAGGGTCGAGGTCGGCAAGGCGGCCAACCGCTGCGCCGCCCCGCATGGAAGGCGCGCTCATTTCGTCAGGATCAGTTTTCCTGCGCGAGTGATGCGCAGGGTATATAGCTGGTCGCCCAGTTCGATATGGGCCAGGTTGCCACCCTTGGTCAGCTCCTCGGCCTTATGCGCGGGAAGCATCGAGACAGCATAACCTTGGGTTGGAGTCGGGTTCTGTACGTTCATCGGGACATCTCCAGAGCGTTTCGGCGTGGCGCCATATCTATCGCGTTTCATGTGATCTGGCTGACCCCGAGAGGGCTGGCTTTCTGTTCCTGACGCTTAATCTGATTATTTTAGTAAGATTTGTCAAGTGTCGTTTCAACACAAGAGATTGCGCCCCAAAACAAGGCACGTTAGGTCTTGGGCTGAACATTGAAAGGCGTGCAAAATATGACCGCAGCAGTTGTTTTTGATCTGGACGGAACGCTGGTGGACAGCTTGGGCGATCTGGCCGCAGCGGCCAACCGCACGCTGGACGACGTTGGGCGCGATCCACTGCCGCATGACGTCATTAAGGGATTCGTTGGCAATGGCCTACCCAAACTGGTCGAGCGCATGATCCACCATTGCGAACTACCGCTGGATCGCCATTCGGAACTGACACAGTTGACGCTGAAGCATTACAATGCCGCCGCCAGTGAAACGACCATTCCCTACCCCGGCATCCCCGAAGCGCTGGATGCTCTACGACAAATGGGGTGTGTTCTGGGCGTCTGTACCAACAAGCCCGAAGCGCCAGCGCGGCACGTGCTTGAGGCGTTGAACTTGTCCCGGCATTTCGATGCGGTGCTTGGAGGCGACAGCCTGCCGACCCGGAAGCCGGACCCCAGGCATCTGTTTGCAAGCTTCGATGCGCTCCCGTTTTCTGGGCCACGCCTGTTTGTCGGTGACAGCGAAGTTGACGCTGAAACCGCACAGCGTGCACACATCCCGTTTCTGTTGTTCACGGAAGGGTACCGAAAGACATCTGTCGAAGAAATCCCACACACTGCGGCCTATGACGCATCACAAAATCTGCCGACCCTAGTGGCTGAATTGGTCAAAGATTAACGGCGAACAGAAGTACCTTTTCGCATTTTGGCGCGGTTTCGATGTGCAGATTCTCTCAACCCAAAAAGTTAAGAGGGGCCGGTCGAGGGGGTATGACCAGCCCCTCATCGGGGAAAGTAATTACCGTGTGTTTGTGTGGTAAGTACGGTAAGTCATGTTTACCCCTGATAGGCCCCGCGCGAAATTGGGGGTTTCCCGTAGTCGCGTAAATTTCCCGGAAAAACTTTCGAAAACGACCGCATGAACCTCGCGATTTACCCATCATGCCTTGCTTAATTTTTGCCCCGACGCTCTTTTGATAAGCAAAATCGCAACGCATAACAAAACGGGTAAAAGATAACCCATGGAAAACCCGGGCAGAAATCCCCAATCATCGCCATTGCCGGTGCTGCAGGGCGTGCTGCCATTTGACCGGTCGCGTCTTCCAACCGAGATGCTTGCCGGGCTGACATTTGCCTGCCTCGCGATACCCGAGGTCATGGGCTACACCAAAATCGCGGGCACACCGGTCATTACGGGGCTCTATACGATCCTGATTCCCATGGCCCTGTTCGCCCTGTTCGGATCATCCCGGCATCTGGTGGTCGGGGCCGATTCGGCAACCGCAGCCATCACGGCCTCGGCGCTGGCGGGCATGGCGGTCTCGGGCTCGTCGGAATATCTGGCTTTGGCGTCCCTGCTGGCGCTGATGGCGGCCGTACTTTTGATCGGTGCACGCATCATCGGGCTTGGGTTTCTGGCCGACTTCCTGTCGCGAACTGTACTGGTCGGATTCCTGACCGGCGTTGGCATACAGGTCGCCACAGGCGAAATACCCGACTTGATGGGGATCGAGTCCAGCGGTCACGGAACGCTTGCGCGATTGAACGACGTATATCTGAACATGGCTCAAATCAGCTGGCCGACTGTGTTTGTCTCCGCCGCCGTGCTCGGCGTTGTTGTCGCCTGTACAATGCTGTCGCGAAAAATCCCCGGCCCCCTGTTCGCAATTGTAGGGGTGATCCTGTGCAGCTGGGCCTTTTCTTTCGAAACGGTCGGCATTGCCCTGTTGGGGGCAGTTCCCAGTGGCCTGCCCGCACTCTCGCTCCCGGACGTGAATTGGAGTTGGAACCTGTTCAAGCAACTCCTGCCCACGGCGCTGTCCATATTCGTGGTCATTCTGGCACAGAGCGCCGCGACCTCGCGGGCTTACGCAGCCCGATATGACGAGAAGTTCAGCGAGAACACAGACCTGATCGGGCTGGGCCTTGCCAATTTCGGCGCGGCATTCACCGGCACATTTGTGGTCAATGGCAGCCCTACCAAAACCGAAATGGTCGCCAGCGCCGGTGGCCGCAGTCAGATGGCACAACTGACCACGGTGGCCATTGTCCTCGTGGTGATCCTGTTTCTTACCAAACCGCTTGCCTATCTGCCCACAGCCGCCCTTTCGGCCATCGTCTTCCTGATCGGCTTGAAACTGATCGATCTACGTGGTCTGGCCACGATCTACAAACAAGCCCGGTCCGAGTTCTGGGTGGCCACCGCAACAGCAGCCGTGGTTGTTCTGGTGGGCGTTGAACAGGGCATAATCTTTGCCGTTGTCTTCTCTTTGATCGACCACACCCGCCGGGGGTATCGCCCGAAGAACGCAGTGATAGTTAAAACTGAAAGCGGAGGTTGGCATTCGAAAGACTTGGCCGAGCCAAATCAATTTGAACCCGGCCTTGTGATCTATCGGTTCTCACACGGCATGTATTACGCAAATGTGCTGCGTTTCACGGATGAGGTCACGGCCGTTGTGCAAGGCTCGGACAGCAAACCTGAATGGTTTTGCATTGATGCGTCGGCCATCGATGAGATCGATTTTACCGCCGGATACGCCCTGCGCAGCATGGCCGGGTTCTTGAAGGAAAACGACATTCGTCTGGTTTTTACACTTATAGAGCCGAATGTTAAGACCGAGCTGGATCGATACGGCGTAACCGATCTGGTTGGTGAAGGGGCGTTTTTCGACAACGGGAACAGCTTGTTGGATGCTTTTCACAAACGTCAGCGTACCGCGTGAATATCGCTCACTGGTAGTACTTCGTCTTCGACATTTTCCCAATGCCGGGGTTGAACGAATTGGTCGGGTCACAGCACTTGTAATGCGCCGCCAGATCAGGCTTGGCTTTGTACAGATGGCCCACATTATGTTCAGCCGGGTATTCCGCCCCCCGTTCGTCAAACAGCCTCAGCATCGCCGCCTTCAACGCCTTGGGATCAGCACCCTTTTTGACGACATAGTCCTGATGCATGACGTGGCACATGAAGTGTCCGTAATAGAGTTTGTGCACCAGCTGGTTCTCGATCTCGGGCGGAAGCTTTTCCAACCAGTCGAGATCATTACGGCGCAGCGCGACATCCAACGCAATAATGTCTTCTACGTCCGAGTTATGCAGCGCCATGTAACGCACGGCGGCTCCGGCAGCTGCGAAACGGTGCAAGCCAGCAATCTTGGCTTCGCGGGCATCGCATTCAAAGAAACGCGCGTCACGGTCTTTCAGGAAGTCAGGCAACCAAGCGGCAGCCTCCGCTATACCGTCATCTTTCATTTTCAGGATCAGGTGGTGTTCATACTTGTCGCGGAATTCGACCATCCGCCTCGGCAGAACACGCGGCCAAAGCGCCACGGCCATCTGCATGAACCGGTCAGTAAAATTGCCGAGAAACGGGATGCGTCGAAGCCGCGCATCAACCGCGCCTTTCATCGCGAAGAAAAACGGCAAGCGATCCGTACCGAGTTTGTCGATCATCACAACCGTGTCCTTGCCGTATTTCGCGGTGATGTCGAACACTTCGCGCTGCATGTATTCGGCCGAGATGGGCAGTGATTTGAACCTGGACAGGATGTGGCGGCGCAAAGCCGCCAGATCGTCCGGGTCGTTTGTCCCGATATAGAACACCCTTTCGGCCTCGTTTTTTCGAAAGGTATCAAGGCGCACAGCAAAGACCGCCAGCTTGCCCGCCGAACCCGCAGATTCGAACAGCTTGGCCTTGTCCGCGTTGAAGCGGGCCGGTGTTTCCGCATCCACTTCGCGCACGATCTGCGCGTAATCGCTGGCCGAGGCGCGTTTGTTCGTGGCCCCAGGGTTGCGGTCGAAGGTCCCGGCGTCGAGGCTTGCCAGGATTTCCTCGGGCGTGTCGCCCAGATCAATGCCCAGATGGTTGACCAGTTCCAGCTCGCCCTGCTCAGAGATCCGGGCGTGAACGGACAGTTCAGTATAGACCGGGCCACGTTCCACCAGCGACCCGCCCGAGTTATTGCAAACCCCGCCTACAATCGACGCACCGATGCAGGATGATCCGATCACCGAATGCGGCTCGCGGCCCATTGGGGCCAGCAGTTTTTCCAGCGCAAACAAGGTTGCACCCGGAAAGCTGACGATTTGCTCACCATCGTTCAGAGGGATCAGTGTGTCCATCCGCCGAGTATTGATCAGTACCACATCGCGGTCATAGCTGCCCGACGGGGTCGACCCTTCGGTCAGGCCGGTATTGGCAGCTTGCATGATGACGATCTTGTCTGCGGCCACGCAAGCTTGCAGCACTTTCCACTGCTCCAACAGAGAACCCGGCTGAATGACACAAAGCGCCTCGCCCTCGCCCGAACGGAACCCACGCCGAAACCGCTCGGTCGCGCGCTCACCGGTCAGGACGTGGTGCAAACCGACGATGGAGCGGAAGTGCTTGATCAATTCGTCATTGGTCATCTCGGCCCCCAATTCGGGTTCAGGCGTTGCGAAAACGGATATTGTCCCGGCTCAGTTGGTCGACGCAGGTGACGCCCATCAGTTTCATGTTGCGTTCGATCTCGGCGCGCATCAGACCAAGGGAACGTTCGACCCCCGCCTGCCCTGCCGCAGCCAGCGGATACAGGTAGTGCCGCCCGACGCCCACGGCTTTGGCCCCAATTGACAGCGCTTTCAGCACATGAGTTCCGCGCTGGATGCCACTGTCCATCAGCACATCCAGCTTGTCACCAACGGCATCTACGATCTCGGCCAGTTGATCAAACGGTGTGCGCGACCCGTCAAGCTGACGGCCACCGTGGTTCGACAGAATGATACCAGTGCAACCGATCTCGGCGGCGCGTTTGGCATCTTCGACGGTCATTACCCCCTTCAGGCAAAACTGACCGTCCCAGTCGCGTACCATCTGCGCCACATCATCCCAGTTCATCGATGGATCGAGCATGTCGGTAAAGTAACCACCAATCGAGCTTGCCCCACCGCCCATATCCACATGTTCTTCCAGCTGTGGCAGGCGGAACTTTTCGTGGCTAACATAATTGATCCCCCACATCGGCTTGATTGCAAACTGGATCATGCCGCCCAGCGTCAGCCGGAACGGGATCGAAAACCCGGTGCGCAGATCACGCTCGCGGTTACCACCGGTAATACTGTCGACAGTCAGCATCATGACTTCGACCCCCGCCTCTTTGGCGCGTTGCATCATGGCGGTGTTCAACCCGCGATCCTTGTGGAAGTAGAACTGGTAGACTTGCGGGTTCTTGTGTTTCTGGCGCAATTCCTCCAGCGACACGGTGCCCAAAGAAGAGACACCGAACATCGTCCCGTATTTCTCCGCCGCTGACGCAACCGCGCGCTCTCCCTGATGGTGGAACAGACGTTGCAAGGCGGTGGGTGAGCAATAGACGGGCATATCCAGCTTTTGCCCCATGACCGTGACGGACATATCCACGTCCGAAACCCCACGCAGAACTGACGGAAGCAGGTCACAGCGGTCAAATGCGTTGGTGTTTTCCCGATACGTCACCTCATCATCCGCGCCACCGTCGATGTAGTTAAAGATTGGCCCCGGCAGCCGCTGCTTGGCCAGCCGCCGGAAGTCGTGGAAGTTATGACATTGGCTCAGACGCATCGGATGAACTCTTTAGTAGGCGACCGACGGAAGCCAGGTGGCGAGGGTCGGCCACAGGAAAACCAGCGCCAGACCGGTCAATTGCAGCAGGACAAAGGGGATAATGCCCTTGTAGATATGCGTCAGTTTAATCTCTGGCGGGCAGACACCTTTGAGATAGAACAATGCAAAGCCCACAGGCGGCGTCAGGAAGCTGGTTTGCAGCGTCACAGCAACCAGGATCACGAACCACACCAGTGCTGGCTCATCCAGAACGCCAAATCCGGGGATGTCGATGCCCAGCCCGTTTACGATCGGGCGCATCAGGGGCAGAACGATCAGCGTGATCTCGATCCAATCCAGCACAAAGCCCAGCAGGAAGACGATGAACAGGATGAACAGGATCGTGCCGTTGGCCCCGAACCCGGTGGATTGCACCACATGCTCGATCAGTTCGTCTCCGCCAAGTTCGCGCAGGACGTAAGAAAAGACGGTTGCGCCAAGGAAGATCGCAAAGATGTAGGCGGTGGTGTTGAAGGTCGACACCAGCACGTTCCACAGCTTTGCAAAGGTCAGCTTACGGTATCCTAGCGCCAGCAGCGTCGCCCCCAGCGCACCAATGCCTGAGGCTTCGGTCGGTGTGGTCAGACCGGCGAAGATCGACCCCAGCACGGCAAGGATCAGCATCAGCGTCGGAATAACGGCAATCAAAACGTCCTTTACTGCAGCCCAGTCGGGAGCTTTCGCACCTTCAGGAACCGGGGCCGCGTCACGTTTCACTAGCGCGAGAATGAAGATATAGGTCAGGTACAGGCCACCGATGATGACACCGGGGAAGACAGCGGCCATGAACAGGTCGCCCACCGACAGGGCCATCTGGTCAGCCATGATCACCAGCATGATTGAGGGCGGGATCAGGATGCCCAGCGTCCCCGAGGCAGAAACCACACCCGCAGCCAGCGTCGGCTGATACTTCTGCTGCATCATCGTGGGCAGTGACAGCACACCCAACAGCACGACGGATGCACCGATGATGCCTGTAGAGGCCGCCAGAATGATACCGATCAGAGTCACCGTGATCGCCAGACCACCGCGCACCGTACCGAACAGGCGCTGCATCGAGGACATCAAACGCTCGGCCACACCGGATTCGTCCAGCATCAGCCCCATGAAGATGAACATTGGCAAGGCCACAAGAACCGCGTTCGACATGGTCGCATAGACCCGGTTCACAACCGCGCCCAGCGTCAGGTAATCAAGCCCGGTAAAAGTGCTTTCAAGCCCCGTCCAAAGCATCAGATCATTGTCGAACAGATAGGCAAGACCGCAATACGCGACACCGACACCGGCCAGCACCCAGGCCACCGGGTATCCGGTGAAGAGCAGCGCGATGAAGGTCAGGAACATTGCGATGACCAGCTTTTCCTCGGTCGTTTCGACAAGGAAGGTCAGGCCAACACAAACCGCAGCAAACACGGCCAACACCAGCAGGACACGGCGCAGCGGTGCGCCTTCACGTTCCGAGGCCGGTCCGTAGAGCAGAGCATGGCCGTCGTGGATCAACCGCGCCAGCGCGGCCAGCGCCAGAAGAATAAAACTGATCGGAATGACCGCCTTGAAGGCCCAGCGCGCAGGCAGGCCGGTGGGGCTATCAGAACGTTCGTTGACGCGGAAACTTTCGTAAAAATAGTCGTAGCCTTGATCGATCATCAGATAGATGAATGGGGTCAGCAGGGTCAGAATGCCGATCACCTCGATGATCCGCTGCGCGCGGCGCGACAACTGCATATGCAGGACGTCCACGCGGACATGGCTGTCAGTGATCAAGGCATAGGAAATGCCGATCATCGTGACGATGCCGTAGAAATGCCACTGAACCTCGTCCAGCTTGGGATAGTTCTGGCTGAACAGGTAGCGTAGCGAAACCTGGCTGAAGATCGCAGCCATCAGCAGGATGTTCGCCCACATGACCACATGACCTACCGTCTTGACCCCGGTGTCGATTGCAACGGCGATTTTCTGGCGGTCGGTTTCCGGGTGTTCCAGGATGCCCTCATAGGCTTCGACCGGATCGTTGAGGTTGTTTTGGGTGGCCATGGTCATTCCTCGCTCAGCAGCCCGGAGCGCGGGCAGTGAAAGGTTAGAAAGTCCGAAGTTCAGAAATAAGAACCGGAGCGGCGGATTGGGCCGCCCCGGTATCGTCAGTGAGAAAGAGCTTACTGACGAGGGAGGAAGGCGTTGGTCTTCCAGAGACTGTAACCGTCACGGAACTCGTTCATATCTGCCAGAACTTGCGCAAAGAAGGCATCGTTTGCGGCTTCTTCAGCAGCGACCTCGTCCCAGGTCGCGCGGAAAGTATCCAGCATTTCGGGCGACCACTGTTTGATGGTGACACCGTTGTTTTCAACATTGTCGATCAAGGCCGCGTGCTGAATCGCTTCACCTTCGGCAAAGCTGTCTGCCATCGATGCCTTACAGGCAGTTTCGATGATCGCCTTGTGCTTATCGCTGGTTTCGTTCCAGACGTCCTTGTTGATCAGCAGCTCGAAAACGGTCGCCTGCTGGTGCCAGCCAGGGAAGTAGTTGAACTTGACCAGCTTGTGGAAGCCCAGACGCGCGTCGATCGCGGGCATCGAGAATTCGGTCGCGTCGATCGCGCCTTTTTCCAGCGCAGGGAAAATCTCGCCACCCGGCAGCAGAGAAGTCGCCACGCCCAGTTTCTGCATCACTTTACCACCCAGACCGAAGAAGCGCATTTTCAGGCCGTTCAGGTCTTCGGGCGAGTTGATCTCGGACGCGAACCAGCCCGAGGTTTCCGGTGCGATGATGGCGCAAGGCAGAACTTTGACGTTGAAACCGGCCTGATCATACATTTCCTGATACAGGGTCATGCCGTTGCCATAGTAGAGCCACGCCATGTATTCACCCGCCTCGGGGCCAAAGGGCACGGCCGAAAACAGAGGCGCAGCCGGGATTTTACCCGCCCAATAGCCTGCGGTGGTGTAGCCTGAGTTGATCTTGCCGGTGGACACTGCGTCCAATATCTCGAACGGCGGAACCAGTTTGCCCGGCTCGTACACTTTCATCTTGAGCGTTCCGCCCGACATCAGTTCCAACTGATCAGCCACGCGTGGGATCGGCGAACCCAGGCCCGGCAGTTCGGTCGAAAAGGCAATCGGTGTTTTCAGCAGCAGTTTGTCAGCGGCAACCGCAGGTGCAGCCAGAAAGCTGGCGGCCACGGCCAGGCTCGTCAGGGTCTTCTTCATGAAATCTCCTCCAGGGTAGGTCGGGACTTTGCCCCGATCATTGGCGCAGGCTCTTCCAGCGCCGCTCCGGTGGTAAACTAACTTTACCATTAATTTCCAGTCAACAACTTTATTTACCACTGTAGATAGCCGCGGATGAAAGTAGGGAGCTTGATTGAAGGAACTGCGATCGACAAAATTCGTATATTTAGGCAGCGTGTCGCATAATTTTTGTTCACAACCAGACACCTGAGGAGTTCTGCGAGCACATGTTCGGAAGCTTGAATTTACGACCAAAATGGTTATGTTTATTTACCAGTTAAATTGAGTTTCGAGCATCACACAGGGCATCAGATCATGAGCACCACGGCGATATTTGAACCTGTTGGACACGAATCGCTGTCCGAAGCGGTGGTTGCGCAAGTTGAAGACCTGATCGCTTCAGGCATCCTGAAACAGGGTCGGAAACTGCCCTCGGAACGCGACCTGGCCGAGATGTTACGCGTATCGCGCCCAAAGCTGCGTGAAGCCCTTCAGGTTCTGGAAGAACGCGGTCTGGTTACAACACAACATGGCGAAGGCACATTCGTTGCGGCCCTGACCGGACAGGCCATGATGCCCGCACTTCTTGCGCTATATGAACGCCACGAGCCTGCTTTTTTCGATTACTTGGAATATCGCCGCGAACAGGAAGGGTTTGCAGCCCGCCTTGCCGCGCATCGCGCCACCAAGGCCGATAAAGAGAGAATCTCGGAAATCCTCGACGAAAACGAGCGTGCGTGGCAGGAGCAAGACGCCAGGGCCTCGCAAGAGGCAGACTTTGCACTGCATTCTGCGATCGTCGATGCCAGCCAGAACGCAACACTGATACATATGATGGCGTCGATCTACGAATTGACCCGCAAGGGAGTGTTCTACAATCGCGATTTTTTGCGCACGATTGACGGTACCGGGGAAAAGCTGTTGCAACAGCATCTTGAATTGGGTCGCGCCGTGATCGACGGCGACGAAGCGCGTGCCGAAAAAGCAGCCACCGACCATATCGATTTTGTCGAGGAATCATTCAGACTCGGGATCGAGCAACGCCGCCGCGAAGCCATGGCCGAAAAGCGTCGGATTTTGTCTCGGTAAAAGACAAAAAGGCGGAACTGTACCGTCCAATGCCGTTACTGGTCGGTTATCAATTGCGCGCTAATTTTGCCAGCTGGGCAGCCGCACCCTGACATCTTCAAGTCAGGTTCAAACCCCTCACCCGGCTTCAGTTATGGTCCCGACCATCCCCGTTTCTTTCACCGCCTCCATCGCCACAAAGGTGGACGTGCTGGCCACATGCGGCATCGCAGAGACCTTTTCAGCCAGAACCCGGCGATATTCCGACATGGTGGCGGTGCGCACCTTCAGAAGATAGTCAAAGTTCGAAGCGATCATATGTGCCTGTTCCACCTCAGCGATCTTGCACACGGCGGCATTGAACTCGGCCAAGGC
The DNA here is from genome assembly GCF_059612245.1 of Ruegeria sp. CDSA079. Classification (NCBI taxonomy): domain Bacteria; kingdom Pseudomonadati; phylum Pseudomonadota; class Alphaproteobacteria; order Rhodobacterales; family Roseobacteraceae; genus Ruegeria; species Ruegeria sp. CDSA079. The sequence continues at coordinate 74,342 of NZ_JBXWQF010000007.1, forward strand.
TTTTTCACGGGTGTCGGTCAGACGGACCTCGACAAAAGCCACATGGTCCAACCCCAAACGGATCGGGTCCAGCATCGCCCGATAGCCTTTGATCACACCATTTGCCTCTAAACGCTTCAGCCGTGCTTGCGTCGGAGATTTCGACAAACCAATCTCGCGGGCAAGATCTGCGACCGAGATACGGCCATCTTCGGCCAGAACCCTCAGAATCGACCGATCGAACCGATCCAGATCAGGAAAGTTCATTTGCGTCGCTCCATACGGAAATTTGAGAACAATGACCTTCCATTATACAAAACTTGGTCCGTTGTCCCGATTTTTCGCCCCTATATTACCACAAAGACCGGAGGACCCATGTCACACAGCCTGCGCACACTCATCGATACCCCAACCTATGCCGTTCAGTCGGCTGTCCTTGACACCCTGATCACTCAGGCGAACCTGACGGATGCAGATCGCAGCGCCATCAGCTCTGCGGCAGCGCAGCTGGTGCGCGACATCCGTTCCAGCACCTCACCAGGGTTGATGGAGGTGTTTCTGGCCGAATACGGCCTGTCCACCGACGAAGGCATCGCCCTGATGTGTCTGGCCGAAGCGCTGCTGCGGGTGCCGGATGCCGACACAATCGACGCGTTGATCGAAGATAAGATCGCACCTTCAGACTGGGGCAAGCACTTGGGGCAATCTTCGTCATCCCTTGTGAACGCGTCCACTTGGGCGCTGATGCTGACTGGTAAAGTACTGGACGAAGGCAAGGCGTCTCCGGTCGGAGCGTTGCGCGGCGCCATCAAACGGCTGGGCGAGCCGGTGATCCGCACCGCCGTAGCCCGCGCGATGAAAGAGATGGGGCGCCAATTCGTTCTGGGTGAAACCATTCACTCCGCTATGGAGCGTGCCCGCGGGATGGAGGAAAAGGGCTATACCTATTCCTACGACATGCTGGGAGAAGCGGCCCGGACAGACGCAGATGCTGCGCGGTACCACCTGTCCTATTCGCGCGCCATTTCGGCCATTGCCGAGGCCTGCACCCATGACGATATCCGCGCCAATCCCGGTATCTCGGTAAAACTGTCGGCCCTGCATCCTCGCTATGAACTGGCCCAGGAACAGCGGGTCATGGACGAATTGGTTCCACGGCTGCGTGCGCTGGCGCTGCTTGCCAAGGCCGCCGGAATGGGCCTGAATGTCGACGCCGAAGAAGCAGATCGCCTGTCGCTGTCGCTACAGGTGATCGAGGCGGTGATGTCTGATCCGGCCCTCGCCGGATGGCACGGATTCGGTATCGTGGTTCAGGCTTACGGCCCGCGCGCCGGGCTGGTTCTGGATACGCTGTATGGCATGGCCGAACGTCACGATCGCAAGCTGATGGTGCGACTAGTCAAGGGTGCCTATTGGGACACCGAGATCAAACGCGCGCAAGTCGAGGGGGTGGATGGGTTTCCGGTCTTCACCCACAAAGCAGCGACCGATGTCTCGTACATCGCCAATGCACGCAAGTTGCTGAACATGACAGACCGAATTTATCCGCAATTTGCCACCCATAACGCCCACACGGTCAGTGCCATCCTGCATATGGCCGAGGATCAGCCCTACGAGTTCCAGCGTCTGCATGGCATGGGCGAGACCCTGCATCAGATTGTGATGGACAAACAAAATACCCGCTGCCGAATCTACGCACCGGTTGGGGCGCATCGCGATCTACTGGCCTATCTGGTGCGACGCCTTCTGGAAAACGGGGCGAATTCGTCCTTCGTCAACCAGATCGTCGATGAAAACGTGCCCCCGGAAGAGGTTGCAGCCGATCCGTTTGTCACTGTGCAGACACCTCCACCCGCGCTGCCGACAGGGCCCGAGCTGTTTCAACCCGAACGTCCCAATTCCAAAGGGTTCGATCTGCACCACACGCCCACTCTGGATCAGATCGAGGCGGCGCGGGATGGGTTCCGGGCGCAGCATTGGTTTGCTCAACCCCTATTGGCTGACAAGGCCAAACCCGAAGCCGAAGAACCTGTCACAAATCCGGCCAACCCGCAGGACAGGCCCGGTGCCGTTGCGTCGGCCAGCGCGGCAGATGCAGAGCTTGCCCTGGCCTCGGCCAACCCCTGGGACGCACCCGCTGCTGAGCGTGCGCGCGTTCTGAACGCCGCCGCCGATCTATATGAAGCGCATTATGGCGAACTGTTTGCCCTTCTGGCACGCGAGGCCGGGAAATCGCTGCCGGATGCGGTTTCCGAACTTCGCGAAGCGGTAGATTTCCTGCGCTATTACGCGGCCAACATTCCTGCGGCCAATCCTGCTGGAATTTTCACCTGCATCAGCCCTTGGAACTTCCCTCTGGCGATTTTCTCGGGGCAGATCTCGGCCGCGCTGGCCACTGGAAACGCGGTTCTGGCCAAGCCTGCGCCTCAGACGCCTTTGATTGCGCATCGCGCGATTCAGCTGATGCATGAGGCGGGCGTACCGCGAGATGCGCTGCAACTGCTGCCGGGTGGGCCTGCCGTGGGCGCAGCTCTGACGTCGGATGAGCGCGTCTCGGGCGTGGCCTTTACTGGGTCGACAGCCACTGCGCTCAAGATCTGTTCGGCGATGGCTGGATCTATGCGTCCCGGAACACCTCTGATCGCAGAAACCGGAGGTCTGAACGCCATGATCGTCGACAGCACGGCCTTGCCTGAACAGGCGGTACAGTCGGTCATTGAAAGCGCCTTCCAATCGGCGGGCCAGCGATGCTCAGCCCTGCGGTGCCTGTACCTGCAGGAGGATATCGCCGACGATGTTCTGACCATGCTCAAAGGGGCGATGGACGCGCTGAGCATCGGAGACCCCTGGTTGATCTCAACCGATTGCGGCCCGGTGATCGACGAACAGGCCCGCCAAGGCATCGCAGACCATGTGGCCAAGGCGCGCGGCGAGGGACGGGTTCTGAAAGAGCTTCCGCTGCCGCCCGAAGGGATCTTTGTAGCGCCCACTCTGATCGAGGTTTCTGGCATTGCCGCACTGGAGCGCGAGATCTTCGGCCCCGTACTGCACGTGGCCCGGTTCAAGGCGCAGGAGATCGACAAAATCATCGACGATATCAATGCTACCGGATACGGCCTTACCTTTGGCCTGCACACCCGCATCGACGACCGCGTGCAGCATGTGACCGAGGCGATCCATGCGGGCAACATCTATGTAAACCGCAACCAGATCGGAGCTATCGTTGGCTCTCAGCCCTTTGGTGGTGAAGGGTTGTCGGGCACCGGCCCCAAAGCGGGTGGGCCGAACTACATGGCCCGGTTCTGCGCGCCGGACCGTCAAAGTACGGCGGATACTTGGAGCGCTGTGGCTGACCTGCCCGCGCCACAAGGGCAACCAGCGCCGGTCAAAACCCAGTCATTGCCCGGTCCTACTGGGGAATCGAACCGCTTGAGCGAATACCCCCGCCCACCATTGCTGTGCATGGGACCCGGAGAGATCGCCGCACAGGCGCAGGCTGAAGCCGTTCAGGCGCTGGGTGGCATCGCCATTCAGGCGACCGGTATGCTTGACCTGCACCGGTTAGAGAACCTGACCGGTATCTCGGGCGTTTTGTGGTGGGGAGATGACCAAACTGCCCGGCAGATCGAGCAGCATCTGGCGCGCCGCGACGGCCCGATTCTGCCCCTGATCCCCGGCAAACCCGACCGCGCCCGCGTTCTGGGCGAGCGTCATGTCTGTGTCGACACGACCGCAGCGGGCGGAAACGCTGCATTGTTGGGAGGTGCGGCATAAGCTTGCCTTGACGCCGGGCGCGCAAAAGCCCAGCGTCACACCATGTTTCCGATCCGAGACCATAACCCTTCGGGGCGCACGCCTTATGTTGTCTACGCGCTGCTGGCCGCCAACATCCTGATCTTCCTCAGCTATGTTGGTATCATGGACGATGGGCCAAGGATCAGCAGGCTGTTTTTCGACTACGCCATCATCCCGGCGCGGGTCAGCGACGGGTTTGGACTGGAAACCTTGGTGACGTCCATGTTCCTGCACGGCGGCTGGATGCATCTGGCCGGGAATATGCTGTTTCTATGGATCTTCGGCGACAATCTGGAAGACGAGATGGGCCACCTGCCCTTCCTGCTGTTCTATCTGGCAGCCGGGATCGGTGCGGGCCTCATTCACATCATCACCGGGCCGGCCTCTCAGGTCCCGACCGTTGGGGCCTCGGGCGCGATTGCGGGCGTGATGGGCGGCTATCTGCTGCTGTTCCCAAAAGCACGGGTGGATATTCTGCTGATCCTGATCGTCTATTTCAGGGTCTTCACCATTCCGGCTTTCATCATGCTGGGGGTCTGGCTGGCAATACAGTTCTTTGGCAGCGTCACCAGCAACCCGGACGAAGGCGGCATCGCCTATTGGGCCCATACCGGAGGGTTTGCCATGGGCTTGATCCTGTGCATACCACTATGGCTGCGGCGCGGAGGGGTGCAGTTCTGGGACCGCAACCATGGGCATCCGCCCCACCCCGAAGCAAAGTACAAGCTGTCACAGTCACGCATACCGCGTGTTCCGCGTCGATAAGTTAAAAGGGGGTCAGGCCCGGATCACCTTGGCGAACTGATCAAAGATCGGTTCGTTCGAACAGATCACTTCACCGTCCTCCAGCACACTGCCTTCAGGGTTCAGTGCCTGCACGAATCCGCCTGCTTCTTTGACGATGATAATACCGGCCGCCAGATCCCATGCGTTGAGGCGACGTTCCCAGAAGCCTTCGTAACGGCCTGCGGCGACATACGCCATGTCCAGCGCTGCAGCACCCCAACGGCGCACACCGGCGCAGGCAGGCATCAAACGCGCCAGATCCTGCAGAGTTGCGGGCAGGTCCGAACGCCCACCAAAAGGCAGACCAGTCGCAAAGATCGATTCAATCATACGGTGACGGCCTGACGCGCGAATACGCATATCGTTCATCCATGCGCCTTCGCCTTTTTCGGCAAAGAACATCTCGTCCTTGGCAGCGTCATAGATCACACCGGCAACGATCTTGCCCTTATGTTCCAGCGCGATGGAGATTGCCCAGTGCGGCAGGCCATGCAGAAAATTGGTGGTACCATCCAGCGGGTCGACAATCCAGCGGCGGGTCGGGTCTTCGCCGTCAATCGTGCCGCCTTCTTCGGCCAGCCAGCCATAGGTCGGGCGCGCGCCCAGCAGTTCTTCCTTCAGAATGGCTTCGGCGGCGATATCGGCTTTCGAGACAAAGTCGCCCGCGCCTTTCATCGACACCTGCAAATTCTCGACTTCACGGAAATCCTTGACCAATGAACGCCCCGCTTTGCGCGCGGCCTTGATCATGATGTTGAGATTTGCACTGCCAACCATTGTCAAAGGGCTCCTGTCCGGTCAAACCGCGCGTATACTGCCGCAATGCGTCCTTGCCAAGAGGAATGATACGCATAACGGACCCGCCGCAAACGCCGTTACTGGGATTGCAGCGTGCGCGCTTCGTCCCGGGCCAGTTTCACCAGTTCCTGCACATAGGGTTTCTCCAGATCCTCAGACCGGACTGCAGCGTACAGGCGCCGTGTGATGCCCTCTTTCGTCAGGGGTCGGGTGACGTAGTCCGAGTTGTATTTGACCTCGCGCACGACCCAATCCGGCAAGACCGAGATCCCACGGTTTGACGCCACCAGCAGCAATATTACTGCGGTCAGTTCCACTTGCCGGATCGTGGCAGGCTCAACCCGTGCGGGGATCAGCAACTGGCTGAACACATCCAGACGCGTGCGCTCTACCGGATAGGTGATCAGGGTTTGACCCCGAAAATCCTCGGCCTCGATAAATTCATTCTTGGCCAGCGGATGGGTCGAGGCCGCCACAAAGACAGCGTTATAGTCGAACAACTCAACAAATTCGACGCCCGGCAGGTCTTCGGGGTCGGACGAGACCACCAGATCAACCTCTTCCTTTTGCAAGGCCGGAAGGGCGTCGAAGGCCAGGCCGGGGCGGATATCCACATCAACATCACCCCAGGATTTTCTGAAGGACTCGAGCACGGGGAACAACCATTCGAAACAGGCGTGGCATTCGATCGCAATATGCATCCGCCCCGTGCGCCCGTCCCGCAGCGATGAAAATTCGTGTTGAGCTGCCTCGACCTGCGGCAGGATCTGTTCCGCCAATCGAAGCAATCGAAACCCTGCGGCTGACAGTTTCATGGGTTTGGAACGGCGCAGAAACAGCTCGACCCCGGCCTGATCCTCCAAACCCTTGATCTGATGGCTTAATGCGGACTGGGTGATATTCAACTGGTCCGCAGCACGCGCCAGTCCACCGCATTCATGGATCGCCTTGATGGTGCGCAGATGCCGGAATTCAATGTGCATTTCGAACACCATTCATGTTGTTGTTGAATAATATGAGTTTGTCTCACATTGCCTGACATGGCACAAGTGGCTCAGATGATCCAGCGAGGCTGCAATGTCCAAACCTGAAATTTCATTCGAGTTCTTTCCACCCAAAACCCTGGAAGCCTCATTCCGTCTTTGGGACACGGTTCAGACCTTGGCCCCGCTGGACCCTCGCTTCGTCTCGGTCACCTATGGCGCTGGCGGTACAACGCGCGAACTGACACGCGACGCGGTTGCGACCCTGCATAAGTCGTCGGGGTTGAACGTGGCTGCACATCTGACTTGTGTCGATGCTTCGCGACAGGAAACGCTTGAGATAGCGGATACATTCGCACGCGCCGGTGTACAGGACATCGTCGCCTTGCGCGGTGACCCGCCAAAGGGTCAGGACACATTCGCGCCCCACCCCAACGGGTTTGCCAATTCGGTTGAACTGATCGAAGCCTTGGCCGAAACCGAGATGTTCAGCATCCGTGTCGGCGCTTATCCCGACACGCATCCTGAAGCCGCAGATATGGCTGCTGATGTCGACTGGCTGAAAGCCAAGCTTGATGCGGGCGCAGATGAAGCTCTGACGCAGTTTTTCTTCGAAGCCGACACCTTCTTCCGTTTCCGTGACGCCTGTGCCAAAGCTGGCATCGACAAGCCAATTGTGCCCGGCATCCTGCCGATCGAAAACTGGGCGGGGGCTCGCAATTTCGCCAAGCGCTGCGGTACCCATATTCCTGTGTGGGTCGAGCAGGCATTCGAAAAGGCAGTGCGCGACGAGCGCGAGGATCTGCTGGCAACCGCGATCTGCACCGAACTATGTTCAGACCTGATCGAAGGCGGCGTGGACAAGCTGCATTTCTACACTTTGAACCGCCCGGAACTGACACGCGATGTGTGTTTCGCGCTTGGCGTCACTCCGAGTGTTGAATTGGAAAACGTCGCCTGACGCAAAAAAATCCAAACGATTCTTTTAGGTTACGTTCAACCTGGGGCAATTTTCGCCCCATATTGTGTGAACTGTTTCACACTCGCATTCGCGAATTCACAGCTTTACGGGACAATTGAATCTCCTCGTTGCGATTGTTGTCAGCACCCACGCAAACCGGCTGGGGAATTTGACAAAACTATGACCTTGGCGACACTGAGAACGTGTAGTTTGTAACGAGTGTATTGAGTATGGAACCTGTTGATAAAGTGCGGGCACGCAGCGATGCCCTTGCAGATTTGGGATTATCCCCGTCTGCCAGTTCCAGCGAAATCAGAGAGGCCTGGCGGCAGATTGCCTTTCATTCGCATCCCGATCACAGGGATGGTGACAGTTCAGGGTTTTCCCGCGCAAAGGCCGCTTATGATTTCCTGCGCAAGGAGGGATCGGTAAAAAAAGGCGGCTGCAACGCTGGTCCGCCCCAGCCACGCCGCCCGCGTTTGAAAAAGCGGATCATTGAACTGCCGCAAGAAGATATCGCCGCCTGCAAGGCAATGCTAAGTCCCGATCAGGTACTATCGCATATGCATAGCGCAGCAGATGCGTGCGACATACCTGAAGAGCGTGTCTCGGATCATGTTCCCGATGCAGTGGGCTGTTACGGGCGGCATTTGACCTATTTTGTCACCACGCCGGTCCACCACGGGGCAAATCGCGTGGCCCTGCCCACTACGGTCCTGAGCGGTACGCGGCATACCGAGGCGGAGATTCTGAGCTTTCAGTCCAAGGATACCGGCGCCGGAGAAGTGGTTATTCCCGATACCATCCGTGAACGCAAGTTTCCCGGGGCCAAGAGTGTACGGATCAGATTTGACGCAGATCAGGATATTCGGGATCAGTTCTGGCTTGCTGGCTAACCGCAAAAGCCCGGCTTAAACAAGCCGGGCTTTGATCTTTCGGTACCGGATCAGTTGGAAACCGGACCTTCCGAAGTAAATTTCGGGATCACGCTGGTCGAGGCATCCGTGGGCTCGATACCCGGCCAGTTGCCTTCAGCGAGATTGAGGTTGCCTGGGATGTCTTCTTCGAAGAACCCGACAACCACATCGGTGATGTTCAGATACAGCTTGTCGTCCACAATCCGCCACAGGTTTGGGTTTGCCGGAACTTTACCACCGCGCGACACACCATAAGCGCAGTGCCCATCATATTGCGGTGCATAATAGGCCGGGTTTTCTAGGAATTTGTCGCGGTTTTCCTCGGTCGCGAAAGCCCAGGTTGAACCGTTGTATTCCGCGGTGATGTCGGCTTTGCCCCGCACGCCTTCCGGCTGCGACTGGCCAACAGGCACCTGTTCCAGATTGCGATAGGCGACAACGTCATAGCCCGAGACGGCAAAGCCAGTGCCGTCAACATATTGTGGGCCGGCAAAGGCCGGAATGGCCAAGAACATGGCCGCGGCGAAGGTCATTGCGAAGCGTTTCATGTGATCTATCCTTTTCGTGTCAACTGTCTCGGTGACGCCGTATTGGCTGGTCTGAGACGACAATATGCGATTCCCGCCCAGTTCGTAGTCCACCTAACGGCGCTGTGACCCCGCACGAGAAAACGTGAGAGATTGCTCGTGGATTATTACAAAATTAGCCGGATAGACTGGGTTGGACTCTGCAGACTGCAACATTAGCTGTAAGGCAGCCGTGGGCACGGCCCCGCAAATTAGGGAAGAAAGGCAAGAGATGAGCGACCAATCCCCATACACCCCTCCAACGGTCTGGACCTGGGACAGTGAAAGTGGCGGACAATTCGCCAACATCAATCGTCCAATCGCAGGGGCCACCCATGACAAGGACCTGCCAACCGGGCGTCATCCCTTTCAGCTGTATTCGTTGGCAACACCCAACGGTGTAAAAGTCACCGTGATGCTGGAAGAGCTGTTGGCGCTGGGCCATGAAGAAGCGGAATACAACGCCTGGCTGATCAACATCGGTGAGGGCGATCAGTTTGGCTCGGGCTTTGTTGGTGCCAACCCGAATTCAAAAATCCCCGCTCTTTTGGATCGGTCGGGTGAAGAACCTGTTCGTGTCTTTGAAAGCGCCTCGATCCTGTTCCATCTGGCCGAAAAGTTTGGCGCGTTCCTGCCCGAATCCGGTCCGGAGCGAACCGAAGTGATGAACTGGGTGTTCTGGCAGATGGGCAGCGCGCCCTACCTGGGCGGCGGGTTCGGCCATTTCTACGCCTATGCACCCGAGAAATGGGAATACCCGATCAACCGCTTCGCGATGGAGGCCAAGAGACAGCTGGACGTTCTGGATCAGGAACTGGCGGATAAAACCTTCATCGCAGGCGACGAGTATACGATTGCCGATATGGCGATCTGGCCGTGGTATGGCCAGTTGGTTCTGGGTCGCCTCTACAGCGCTGCCGAGTTCCTGGACGTTGAATCGTACAAGAACGTCATGCGTTGGGCCAAGGAGATTGACGCCCGTCCAGCGGTTCAGCGTGGTCGTATGGTCAACCGCGCGTTTGGCGAACCGCACACGCAGCTTCACGAGCGCCATGACGCCAGCGATTTCGAAACCCGCACGCAGGACAAATTGGAAGCGGCTGCAGAATAATCACAGCCCTCGCCGAACTACACGCGGTGCAGCTTGCGCCGCGTGTTTGCGTTTTGTCGGTTACTTCAGAATTGGCGGATTGTCCGGGTTGCTGCCGGGGACTTCCCGTACTGGCTCAACCGCTTGCGGCTTGGGAAGGTCGAACCGAAGACCCACCTTGGCCAGCAGCGCGGCGGCGGTCTCATTGGCGGTGAAGAAACCAACATCCATCGCGCCCGCCTCAATCCCGGAAAAGGTAAGCGCCTCGGACGCGGCCTTGGCCAGAGCGGCCTCGGCCCCGTCAATCACATCAACAAATCCCAACAAATGCCCCTGCGCGCCAGCCTCTGACTTGGTAGCAACCAAATAGGCTGCGCGGGCCAAACCGCCTGCAGTTGCCAGTTTGGCATCCAAAGCGGTCAGCAAGTTATCGGGCAAGCCGGAGGGTGGCATGAATTCAGCCAGCTTTTCCTCGACCTCTTGCGGACTGTGTTGCAGCGTTTCAGCCAACCAACCCAAAGCCTCTGCTGGCACCAGCATCGAAGATGGCGCCGTTTCCAGATTCAGGCCCAGCCCAATCCCCTGGCCAGCCAGCATCCCTGAAAGAACCCGCCCCGAAAGCGCGACGTAAGGCACGGGCCGTCCGGCAAACTGCGCCAGCCGCTCTTCTCGGTCGAAGACCAGCACAAAGCGCCCGTCGGCCACGTCGAACAGTTCGGGCGAGATATTCTCGCCCCGCGCTTCTTCGGTCAGCATCAGAAACAGTTCGCTGTCGGCAAGCCGTTCGAAGAAACGCAGCCGGGCAGCATCACTCTGCGGATCCGCCTGCATCGCGGCATGCGCTGTGTCCAACGCTGTGGTTTCAGTCATTCAGCACCTCTTGGACCCGCGCACGCAAAACCGGCAGCAGTTCAGCTTCGAACCACGGGTTTTTCTTCAACCATGCCGTATTGCGCCAGGACGGATGAGGCAAGGCAAAGACCCGCGGCGCATGGTCCTGCCAGCTTTGCACGGTGTTCGTTACAGAACCACGCGCGCCAAGGTGGTATTTATGTGCGTGACCTCCGACCAGCACGGTCAGTGGCACCTGACCCAAATCCTGCATCACGCGATCATGCCAGGTCTTTCGGCACAAGGCGGGCGGCGGAAGGTCAGCGTTGCGAGCATCATATCCGGGAAAGCAGAACGCCATGGGTACAATCGACACGCGATCGCGATCATAAAAGATCGTGTCATCAATCCCCAACCAGTGCCGAAGCCTGTCGCCTGACGGGTCGGTAAAGGGCCGCCCCGACTCGTGCACCCGCGCGCCCGGAGCCTGCCCTGCGATCAAAATGGGCGTGCCAGCACGAAACCAGACGACCGGGCGTGGTTCATGCGCCGTTTCGGTTTGCGCGAACCTGTCAGCACAGAGGCGACAGGTGCGAATTTCGTCGGCAAGACTGTTCACCGGATTTCAAAACCTCTTATGGCCCAAGTGTCACAATGGGGAACATAAGGTCCAAGGGTCACACCGCCAATCAGGTTGTCACAGGTTTTACCGCAACGCATTGATCATTTGTTTCATAATTCGACATAATGTAGCCAACATGGATCGGTAAAAATAACTCTTTCAGGCCGTCTGAAAGAACGGCAACACCACGGAACACGAGCAGCAGGCCCCGAATGTTAGAGTTCGACAATGTCAGCAAGTCCTTCTGGACCGGAACGCGCCGCAAGGTGATTCTGGATCAGGTCTCGTTCCGGGTCGAGCTGGGTACATCGCTGGGGGTTCTGGCCCCAAACGGCACCGGAAAAACCACACTTATCAACATGATGGCCGGCCTGGAAAAAGCCGACGAAGGCGTGATCCGCCGCGAGTGTCGTGTGTCTTTTCCGATGGGGTTCACCGGTGGCGTGTCGGGAAAACTGTCAGCGCTTGAGAACGCGCGCTACATCGCCAAGATTTACGGAATGGACCCGGATTATATCGAAGCCTATTGCAAATGGCTCTGCGGGTTGGGCGAGTATTTTGATCAGCCGCTTGCGACCTATTCCTCGGGGATGCGATCCCGGTTCACATTTTCTTTGATGCTGGCGCTGGATTTCGACATGTATCTGATCGACGAAGGGATGCCGGCGACAACGGATGTCGAGTTCAACGAAAAGGCCGGGTCCATCCTGAAAGAAAGATTACGGACCACAACGCTGGTCATCGTATCGCACAGCCCGACTGTGTTGGAGAAATTCGCTCAGCAAGCCGCCGTTTTGCTGGACGGGCAATTGTACATGTTTGACTCCTTGGAAGAGGCTAAGCAGCTATATGACTACGAAACCCAAGGTTAGAAAGTACAGCTGGCGCCGCAACAACCAGGCCGAGGGTTCGGCCGAGGCGCGGGCCGATGCAATTTCGCGCATTCGCAACGCAACGCAGGGACAAGCCCCCGTGGATGAGGCGCAGCCCGGCAAGCAGCTGGACGACATCAAACGCGAGGGCCTGACAGGACGGCAATTGCGCATCGCGCGACGGCTGGCGCAGAAACATGGGCTGGCTGCGACCTCGGATTATGATGCCGTACGGCTGCTGCGCAAGAAAGGCATCGACCCGTTCCAGCGCACAAATCTTCTGGACATCGCTGCGGCCAAACCCTCGGCTCAAAGCGACGACAAGGGCCCCAACGACAAGGTCAGCATCAAACTACCGCAGGCCGTGGGTTCTAAGAAAACCAATCTGCCGGGCCCCGAGCTCAGCCCCGCTGAACGGCGCAACCTAGAGATTGGGGAAATCCAGAAAGACATTGCGCGCAGACGTCAGCGCAAACTGTTTGCCTTGTTTGCCCGTCTGGCCGTTTTTGTCTTTCTGCCGACCTTTGTCGTGGGGTTCTATTTCTACCGCATCGCCACCCCGATGTATGCCAGCGATTCTGAGTTTTTGATCCTGCAGGCAGATGGCGGGCCGGGCAGTGTCGGTGGCTTGCTGGCCGGGACACAATTTGCGACCACTCAGGATTCCATTTCGGTTCAGTCTTTCCTGGAATCGAAAGAAGCGTTGTTGCTGCTGGACCGCGATGCCGGGTTTTCAGAGGTCTTCAAACAAGACTGGATCGATCCGATCCAGAGACTGGCACCTGATGCAACACTGGAAGACGCCTATAAGCTGTTCAAACGTATGATCACCATCGGCTATGATCCAACAGAAGGGGTCATCCGGATGGAGGTCGCCGCCCCAGATGCGCAAACCGCAACCGAGTTCTCAGAACGTTTGATCTCTTACTCCGAGAACCGGGTGAATGCCCTGTCCGGCAAGAAGCGCGAAGATCAGATGCGCGATGCATTGGAAAGTTTTGAGGCCGCGCAGGAAGCACGCAAAGAGGCGCAGGAAGAACTGATTGAGCTTCAGCTTCAGGGCGCGGTGCTGGACCCGGAAAACGTGATCGCCAGTTTGCGAAGCCGAATCAACGAGATCGAGGTGCTGGTTCAGGACAAGGAGCTTGAGCTTGCGGCCCTGCTGGACAATCTGCGTCCGAACAAAGCCAAAGTTGATGGTGTTCAGGCCGACATCGCCCGGCTGGAAAAAGTGCTGGAGGAGCTGAATGCCGAAATGCAGGATGCCTCAGACGGCGAAAACTCGCTGGCCCGCTTGAGCGTGCGAATACAGATTGCTCAGGCTGATCTGACGACGCGTGACATGATGCTTCAAACCGCAATGCAGCAAATGGAAGCCACCCGATCTGAAGCGAACCGGCAGGTGCGATATCTGACCGTCTCGGTGAACCCCATTCCCAGTCAGGAACCCAGCTATCCGCGCAAGTTCGAAAATACGATTTTGGCATTCCTGTTGTTTGCTGGTATCTACCTCATGATCTCGCTTACTGCGTCGGTCCTTCGTGAACAGGTATCCTCATAAAACCATGAAACATGTAAAAATCTCCGACCTTACAGTCGGCAACGACCTTCCGCTGACCATCATTGCCGGCCCTTGCCAGCTGGAAACGGCAGACCATGCGCAAATGATTGCGGGAAAAATGAAAGAAGCCTGCGATGCGGCTGGTGCGCAGTATGTGTTCAAGGCGTCTTATGACAAGGCCAACCGGACCTCGCTGTCTGGCAAGCGCGGCATGGGAATCGACGCGGGTTTGCAGGTACTGGATGATATCCGCAAGACGATGGGTATTCCGGTTCTGACTGATGTTCACACCGAGGCACAATGCGCCATCGCGGCCGAGGCTGTGGATGTACTGCAGATCCCAGCGTTTCTGTGCCGTCAGACCGACATGTTGCTGGCTGCGGGGGAAAGCGGTAAGGCCGTTAACGTCAAGAAAGGCCAGTTTCTTGCTCCTTGGGAGATGACGAATATTGTCGACAAGGTCGAAAGCACCGGAAACCAGAACATCCTGCTGACCGAACGCGGCACCTCGTTTGGGTATAACACCTTGGTGGCTGACATGCGTGGCCTGCCCCAGATGGCAAAGACCGGCTATCCTGTGGTCATGGATGCAACACATTCGGTACAGCAACCCGGTGGCAAAGGTGGCTCGTCCGGTGGACAACGTGAGTTTGCGCCTGTTATGGCCCGAGCGGCCGTTTCGCTGGGTATTGGCGCTGTTTTCATTGAAACGCATCAGGACCCTGACACCGCGCCTTCGGACGGTCCCAACATGATCCCGTTGGACCAGATGCCCCAACTCGTTAACACATTGATGCGCTTTGATGCGCTGGCCAAAGCGAATCCTATTCAGATCTAAAGATTGAGACCCGTTATGACCAAACCCCTCCCCGAGGTGACCCCAAACACCTGGAGCTTTCTGCGCGACGCGATGATCAAACCCACCGGGTTTCGCGAATATGACGCTCGCTGGAAGTACCCTGAAGAGATCAACTTGCCCGGAATGACCGCACTGGGCCTGGGGCTGGGCACCCAGATGCGCAGGCGAGGGATCGAGCCCGTGATCGCCGTTGGCAATGACTATCGCGATTACTCGCTGGCAATCAAAAACGCGCTGATCCTTGGTCTGATGCAGGCCGGTATCCGCGTGAAAGATATTGGTCCCGCGCTGAGCCCCATGGCCTATTTCGCGCAGTTTCATCTGGACGTGCCCGCCGTGGCCATGGTCACTGCCAGCCACAACCCCAACGGCTGGACCGGTGTAAAAATGGGCTTTGACCGTCCTTTGACTCATGGCCCGGACGAAATGTCGGAACTGCGTGACATCGTTTTGAACGGCGAAGGGCAGCCCCATGAGGGCGGCTCGTATGAGTTCGTTGAAGGCGTGAAGGAAGCCTATATCGACGACCTGGTGGGCGACTTCAAAATGTCCCGCCCGCTGAAAGTGGTCTGTGCCACTGGCAATGGTACTGCCTCGGCCTTTGCGCCCGAGATTTTCGAGCGGATCGGGGTCGAAGTCGTGCCCAGCCACAATCGGCTGGACTATACCTTCCCCAATTACAACCCTAACCCCGAAGCGTTGGAGATGTTGCACGACATGGCCGCCACGGTGAAATCCAGCGGCGCCGATATGGCGCTGGGGTTTGACGGGGACGGCGACCGCTGCGGTGTTGTCGATGACGAAGGTGAAGAGATTTTCGCCGACAAGGTGGGCGTGATCATGGCCCGCGATCTGGCCAAGCTGTACCCCGGATCGACCTTTGTCGCGGATGTGAAATCCACCGGTTTGTTTGCCAGCGACCCAGAATTGCAGGCTTTGGGCGTCAAGGTGGATTACTGGAAAACTGGCCACAGCCACATGAAACGGCGGGTCAAGGAAATCGACGCGCTGGCCGGGTTCGAAAAGTCAGGCCACTATTTCTTGGCCGAGCCGGTCGGGCGCGGATATGACTGCGGTATGCGCGTGGCGGTCGAGATCTGCAAGCTGATGGACCGCAACGCGGGTCAGAGCATGTCGGACCTGCGCAAGGCGCTGCCCAAGACCTGGTCGACCCCCACCATGTCACCCTATGCCGCGGATACCGAGAAATACGATATCCTCAAGCGTCTGGTCGACAAGCTGGTTGCCAAAGGTGAGGCGGGCGAGTCCCTCGCAGGCCGTTCGATCAAAGAGGTTGTCACCGTGAACGGCGCACGCGTCATTCTGGACAATGGCAGTTGGGGGCTGGTACGGGCCTCGTCCAACACCCCCAATCTGGTGGTTGTCTGTGAAAGCAGCGAAAGCGAGGCTGAGATGCGCGCGATCTTTGCCGATATCGACGCCGTTATCCGGACCGAGCCCGGCGTTGGCGACTACGACCAGACCATCTGAAGATAATGGCTTGGGGCATCTCCACGCCCCAAGCCCATCGGTTGCTCAATCGCCGCCAAACAGCTTGAGCAGACCTTTCTTTGCCTCTTCTTCAAGCTTGTTCTTCAGCGCATCTTCGATCTGATCGCTGTCGGTGATGGTCGTATCCAATTCATTCCCGACCTTCTCAAAGACCTTCTGCTTGGCGTCGTCTTCCAGCTCCTTGACCTTCACATCTGCCGCCGCCTCGATGACCTTGGTCAGGTCTGGCTTGATCGACGGGTTGCTCCACGGACCAACGATGCGTACCGGCACCGAAATGCCCTGTCCGGAATTGGCCCGAAGCGCCACGGGTGTGAAAATGTAGTCAATATCCCGTGCGCCCAGCCCAACCTTGCCCGCCCCATCAGCGCGGTAGCTCTTCAGCGACATGAGCAGATCGTTGTTTGTCAAGACACCCTGATCCATGGTGAAGCTTCCCGTCAGACTGTTGAAAACGGTTGTTCCGCCCGATCCGGCCCCCTGCCCCATCAGGCGGTCCAGATCAAAACCGGATATTACACCTGTCCCGACATCCAGATTTCCCTTGCCGCTGAGGGAGCGCATGATCTGATCCTCAGACTGGCCAACGCCCAGAAACTCCAAACTTCCCGCAGCCGTGCCCGACAGACGTTCAACCCCGGCCAGTGTGGTCAGCGCCTGTTTCAGATCCATCCCATTAGCTTTGATGTTGCCGCCCACGGACAGACCGTTGCGATTGTTGGCAATCACCTGCCCGCTCAGCTGACCCGCAAACAACGTGGCCGGGTGCATTTCCAGCACCGCGCGTGATCGATCCAGCGACAGTGTCAGATCACTTTTGCCAAATGTCATGTCCGGAACGGCGATCGAGTTTGCCGTCAAACGGATTTTGCCGTTCGCCAGTGCCAAAGCGGATGCATCAATTGATTCTTGCGACCACCCGTCCGCTGCCGGTGCACTTGGCGGCGACGCATCGCCCTGGGTAGGCTCTGTTTCAGAAATCCGCGAAAGATCCAGATCACCCGCATCCAGTCGCGCCACGATCTGTGGCGGATCCGAGATAGTGATATCCGCCTCTCCCACGAATCGGTTGTCATCCAGTTGCGCGGTCATATCCCGCAAGGAAATCCGGCCATCCTTGGTATAGGTCATATGCGCAGCGATATTGGCCTCGGCACCCAGCCCCGGCGGGATGTGCACACCGGTCTGACCAAGAGCGCCGAACATCTTCTCACTGTTCCGCGCCACAACCTTGGTGGTTCCGTCCATTTCACCGGCCAGATTAACTCGACCGTCAAAACCAATCTCGCCCCCCGGCGCAGTCAAAGCCAGTTCCAATGCGGTCACATCCCCATTGGAAAAGGCGGGAAGGTCCGGAATTTTCAGATCCACTTCGACGGCTCCTCCGGGCACCGCCATGGTGGCCTGCATGATCATGGGGGCTGCGACCTGGGGCCAACTTGCAGACACTGTCACACCAGAGAAATCCATCTGCGTCACACCGTTCTCTACGTAAATCAGCCGCGCGTCGGTCAACTCCAGTTGGTCCAGGGTGACCTCACCTGCTGGCTCAGCAGGCGCAACGCCCCCAGCCGTGCCAGCAACCGGTGTAGTCGCCGGTGCGCCAAGTTCCCAATTAACGCGACCCTCTGATTGCTCTAACCGCAGGACAGGGTTGTCTGCAAATACGCGTTTGATCCTCAGATCGCCGTTCCACAACGCGGCGGCGTCTACGCCTACGGCAAGGCTGTCGGCGCTCAGCATCGGCTCGGGTCCAGCCCAGCTGGCGTTTCCGAACCGCACCGGACCAGTTTCCATACCCAGCACAGGCCAGAAGGACAGGCGCACGTCACCGCTCAACGTCAGATCACGCCCGGTTTGCGCCTTTACCTGCTCTGCCAGGATCGCGCCCAGTTTGTCCCCGGGCATCAGCAGCAGCGCACCGATGACCAGCCCGACCACCGCCACAACAACAAACAGGATACGCATCACCCACTTCATGATCTGCTCTCCGCCTTTTGGCTTATCTTTGCCATGATCATTCAAATCACACGTCACATTTGCAAGGGGAAGCGTTCCCCACTATATGCCGCGCATGACGACGAACCCGCCAAACCTCCGCCCCGACCTGGCGCCTGCCGCCCGGATCACCGAGACGCCCCATTCCAACCAGCCGACCATCGGCATGGTGTCGCTGGGTTGCCCAAAGGCGTTGGTTGACAGCGAACGCATCCTGACCCGACTTCGCGCCGAAGGATACGGCATTTCACCCGATTATGCCGGGGCTGATGCCGTCATTGTGAACACTTGCGGATTTCTGGATAGCGCCAAGGCGGAATCGCTGGACGCGATCGGAGAGGCGCTGGTTGAAAATGGCAAGGTCATCGTCACAGGATGTCTGGGAGCGGAACCGGATTACATCCGGGAACATCATCCCCGCATCATGGCCGTCACCGGACCGCATCAATACGAGCAAGTATTGGATGCGGTGCATGTCGCGGTCCCCCCCGCGCCCGATCCGTTTGTCGATCTGCTGCCAGCCAGCAGCGTGCAGTTGACCCCGCGCCACTATAGCTATCTGAAGATCTCGGAAGGCTGTAATCATAAATGTAAGTTCTGCATCATCCCCGATATGCGTGGTAAACTGGCCAGCCGCCCGGCCCACGCCGTTCTGCGCGAGGCGGAAAAGCTGGTCGATAACGGCGTGCGTGAGCTGCTGGTGATCTCGCAGGACACCTCGGCCTATGGGCTGGACCGGAAATATGATGTGAACCCGTGGAAAGACCGCGACGTGCGGAGCCATATCACCGATCTGGCACGAGAACTGGGGCAGCTGGAGGCCTGGATACGCCTACACTACGTCTACCCCTACCCGCATGTGCGCGAGTTGATCCCGCTGATGGCCGATGCCGGGTGCAATGTGCTGCCTTACCTGGATATCCCCTTCCAACACGCCCACCCGGACGTTCTGAAACGTATGGCCCGGCCGGCTGCTGCGGCCAAAACGCTGGATGAAATCCAGGCCTGGCGCGACATCTGCCCGGACATCACCCTGCGATCGACCTTTATCGTCGGCTATCCCGGCGAGACCGAAGCTGAATTCCAGACCCTGCTGGACTGGATGGACGAAGCACGGCTCGATCGCGTCGGCTGCTTTCAGTACGAAAATGTGGACGGCGCGCGGTCGAACGACCTGCCCGATCACGTCCCGGCCGAAGTCAAGCAAGAGCGCTGGGAACGTTTCATGGAAAAGGCGCAGGCGATTTCCGAGGCCAAACTGGCGGCCAAGGTCGGCCAGACCCTGCAGGTGATCGTGGATGAGGTCGATGACGAGGCCGCCACCTGCCGCACCAAGGCAGACGCGCCCGAGATTGACGGCAACCTGTTCATTGATGAAGGTTTCGAAGCCCTTAATCCCGGAGATATCGTCACGGTTGAGGTGGACGAAGCCGGAGAATACGATCTTTGGGGCAAGCTCGCTTAAGGCTATTCCGCCCACCCGTTTCACCGCAGATGGGCAAAGCGTGAAGCAAGTTTATTGGTCGAACCCACAAAAAGACCCGATCTTAGACTGAAAGCCACCTACGGAGGGTTTCATGTCTCGATACGTCAAACTTGTCCTGAACGGCGTGGTGTTCCTGATCGCCGCGTTATGTCTTGCAACGCCCTCTTCCGCGCAAACTGCACCGGGCGGCCCCACCGGCTGGATCGCGGTCAGTGGCAAAAATTTCAGCTTTCAGAGTACCGGCCACCTCAAGATCAAGCGATATTATCTTGCGCCAAAATCCAAGGCACATGTCGAACGCCCGCAGGTGCACCACAAAAAGCATCCCAATACACATCGCTTTCACGCACCGAAACGGCGCGTGATCGGACATGTGCCTTACAGGCAGATCAAACGGCACAAGTTCAAATCGTTCAGGTATAAGCACAAATACGGCTTCAAAAAATACTGAACCGCCGAACGATGTGCGTTTGGTACAAATAGAAAGCCGCCTCAAAGGCGGCTGTCCATCGAACAATGTGCAGGCGGTCCGGTCATGGACCGCCTGCTAAAGGCTTATTGAGTAATCGGGTCACAGACCGTCTGGCCAGCCTCGGTTGTGGCAAGTTGATATCCGCCTGGGCAACTGGGTGTGCCGGCTTTGTCATAGCTGGGCTGTACATAAACAGGTGTCGGTTCTTCCTGCTGCGCGCAAGCAGTCAGGATCAGAGCAAATGCGCCAACGGCAGCGAGTTTCAGTTTCATGTCCGTCAATCCTCTATTACTTTTCTGATATTGCCCAGCTTTTCGGGGCCATAACCAGAATACGGGCTGAACTTCGATCTGGCAACTGAATCGGTCACGTCTTCGTGACTCAGGGCGAATCCATGCCAGTTCGGGCGGGAAAGGCTGACCTATGCAGCCTCAAAGCTACTCTTTTGGCGGCTTTGATCTAAACTGTGGTCTCGACATCAGCCAAAGACGGAGAAGCCATATGTCAGACACGCCAAACATTGCCCAGAAATCACCGATTCCGGTCGAGGTTATCGAAGGGAAAACCTATTTTTGGTGCTCATGTGGAAAGTCTTCGCGGCAACCGTTTTGTGACGGATCCCACAAAGGCAGCGGGTTTGAGCCGTTGAAATACACCGCTGACACCAGCAAAAAGGTCTTTTTTTGTGGATGCAAACACAGCGCCAAGCAACCTTTATGCGACGGCAGTCACAACAAGCTGTGATCAGGTTCTCAACCCATTCAAGGTCTCGGCATTTGCGCAGAATTCCGGGGCTTTGTCGGCCAACGTCTTCTGATTTGCCAGCCACAAGGCACACTGCCCTTCGCAGTTCGAGGCGCGACAACGCGTGACCAATTCGGCGTAACCTTCGGGTGACAGGCGGCCCTCTGCCATCGCCTCGGTCAGGGAAATACCCATGCAACGCGAGACAGAGCGTGTCAGCCAGAAATGCTGTTCAATCTCGCCCAACGCGATCTGTGCCATCACGCTTGCTCCAATTGCTGGGCCTTGAGAGCAGCGAATCGCTCTGTGTTCGGGCAGGTACTTGGTGCCTGTTCGATCTGATCACGCTGTTCCAGCCATTCCGGACAGTCATGAGCCCACGCACAACCGCGACATTGCTGCACGAACTCGGCCCATTCTTCGTGGTTCAGATGCCCCTTGCGATATGCCACCGCCAAATCGGTTCCGGTGGCCTGACCCATGCGCAGCACCAGACGCAGATGGGTCATGATATTGCCCAGTTGTGGCATGGCATACTTTCAATTCATGGCATAAGTTTATGGAGTAATTCCTGGTTCCGGCAATATTCCGGTGCCCCCTGTACGGCGGTTGTTTGACTCAGCAGAGCCTGACAATGCTCGGGGTTCGGACAATCCGTGCATCGCAAAACCGCCTCGGATATCTGGTCCACGGAAACCGAGCCGCCAATGGCAGCTTCTTCAAGATCGATGTCCAGCTTTCTGGCCATGTCGTCCACCAAACCGGCGTGGAGCCGCAAGGTCTCTCGAGTGGGCATGTCGGTTCCTTTCCTTTCGCGCTTTGTCAAAAGGGTAGCGAATCTGCATCTTCAAACATTGACACAGGTCAAGATGCGACACCGATGTGATCGAGATAAGCGCGGGTGGCGTCCTGAACCCTGCGAAACCGGTCCCCACCCAGTTTTTTGCCGCCATACCAGCGGGTGACAATGATCACGTGGTTCTGCAACCCCGCCCTTTCGATCATGCGCAGGATCACCATGCCTGCCCCACTTTCCCCGTCATCGGCCTTCAACGCGCCGGTCGGCAAATTTGCGGCCCAGGTGTTGTGGGTCGCTTTGGCATAGCTTTTGTCCGATTTCAGGTCATCCAGCACGGCATCAATCTCGGTTCGTGACGCTACGGTGGCCCCGGACACCGCATATTTCGAGCCTCGATCCGTCAGGATCACCCCCAAACGCACAAGACCGGTCATTGTGTCAGGCCCAACTGTGCCGCCGTTTTGATCACAATCTGAACGCGCTGCGCATTTGGCGGGTGAGTTCCCAGAAACTTGTCGCCGGGGTCCGGGATCCGTTCAAAGAACTTCGCTCCAACCAGAGGATTGTATCCCGCATCGTATGTTATGATCGTTCCCAACTGGTCTGCCTCCAGCTCAAAATCCTTCAGGTAAGCTTGAACACCAACCTTGGCCCCCAGCTTTTGCGCCTCTTCTATGGCGGCCGCATCACCGCCGCGCAACTGCTCTCGTCTACCAAACTCTGCTGCGCTGGCGCTGGCGTTCTCGCTTTGCCGGGCGATATGCCCCAAAACGTGATGCGCCGCTTCATGCCCCATGACAAAGGCAAGCTCATCGGCGTTCTGAGCAGATCGGATCATCGACCGCGTGAAAATGATCACCGGCTGCCCGTTCTCATCCAGTGTTTGAAACGCGTTGGCCTGGGCGCGCGGATTCAGATCGACAAGAACCCTGAACTCACAATTCTTGCGTCCAGGTTGTTTCAGACATTGCTTGCGTGCCTCGGCTCCGATGGCCTGACTAACCTGCTGAAAGGTCTGAATCTCAGGACCAGAACCTGGCTCATCCCTAACCCAATCTTCGGATGTTTGCACCCGCAGCGTATCCTGCGCACAGGCCGCCAGCAACAGGGACAACAGTAAAATAAAGCATCTGCGCATGTCGCATCCTTTGGGCCAATCGGTCCGCCATTTCAACATAGTACGCCCCATCCGGAGAGACCACATCACACCTGGCAAGGAACGGCTTGCATTGCGTCACCGTGGCTTGCACTGTGGTCCTATGTTTTCGATTGAGCATGAATTCGACTCGACGGTCATTACACTTGTGGACGAAGGCGAAAAGCCTTTGCAGGAAGACGTTGTGATCAACAATTTCGCTGAATGCGTTACCCTTGAGCAATTGGACCCGCGCACTGAACAAGTTCAGAAGATCACCCTGTCACCGGAACAGGTGCGCGATCTGGCCGCCGCGCTGGACCTGCCCGAGGGCGTTTATCAGATACGCGAAACCGGACCTCAGGGGTCATAGACAAAGACCTTGTTCCGCGCGGTCTGCCCCTGTCTCAGAGTTAGCGTCGAGGGGGCAATACCAAGGCACTTGGCAAGCAACACCAGAACCGCCTGATTGGCTTTGCCGTTCTCGGGCGGGGCGGTCACGAACACCCTGATCTGATCTTCTTCACAGATCACCCGATCCCGTGCCGCCTTGGGCGTCACCTTTACGTTCAGTGTAGCCCCGGCCTGTGCCAGCGCGCTGAGGTCGGGCAAGTCGCGCAGTTTGGATTTCACCATTGTCACCCCTTTTTCTTCAAAGTCTTGCATGACAGGCGTCGGAATGAAAATGATCCACGCAATGCATCGGCACACACTTGAAACAGGCAAGTTGCCGACCAAGATACAGAGTCGTGATGTAAAGGAAGTTAACATATGTCCCTGAAAAGCCCCGCCGCTCTGGAGTTTTTGCAATTGCGCCGGTCCCGGCCCGCCAAGACACTGATCGCACCGGCCCCGACACGGGACGAATTGCTGCCCTTGCTCACCGCTGCCGCGCGCAGCCCCGATCACGGTAAACTTGAGCCTTGGCGCTTTATCGTTCTGGAAAAAGGTTCCATGCCACGTCTGGCGACCCTGACGGAGGCCTGCGGGCACAAGCTGGGAAAAAGCCCGGAAGACATCGCCAAAGCGCGAAGCCAATTCGATTTGGGGCATCTGGCGGTAGCAGTCATCGAAGTGCAAAAACCGTCCGATAAAATTCCTGCCATTGAACAAACCTATTCCGCAGGCGCGGTCTGCCTGGCTCTCCTGAACGCGGCGCTGGCAGCGGGCTGGGGCGCGAATTGGCTGTCAGGCTGGCAAACACATGATCGCGACTTCTGCGTCGACGCATTTGGACTTGCAGAAAACGAACGTGTGGCTGGGTTGATTCACATCGCAACCGAAGGAACAGCCCCGCCGGAACGCCCGCGACCCGACGTGGCGGCCTTGACGGAATGGGTCACGGAATGATCATCCTGAACGCCTTTTTCAGCGCACTTGGCCAGACCGGAGACCCTAAGTTTCGCGCCGTTTTGCTGCGCGGTGTGGGATTGACGATCCTACTTTTGATTGTTGCTTGTGCGGGGGCGATCTGGCTGATCAACTGGTTGTCGGGCAGTGAGATATCTCTGCCCTTCATCGGTGCCGTACCCTGGCTGAACGACGTTCTGAACTATTCCGGGATCGTACTGGTCCTGATCCTGCCCGTTTTTCTGATGGTGCCGGTCGCATCGGCCATCACCTCGATCTTTCTGGACGAGGTTGCACAGGCGGTTGAGGACAAGCATTTTTCAGCTTTGCCGCCCGCACGGCGTATCCCGGTCTCAGAGGCGCTAATGGACGGCCTCAGCTTTCTTGGCGTTCTGATTGTCGCAAACCTGCTGGCGCTGATCCTCTATGCGATTTTCACCCCGCTTGCGCCTTTCATCTTCTGGGCGATGAACGGATTCTTGCTGGGGCGGGAATACTTCACCCTTGCAGCGATGCGTAGGATTGGGCGCGACGGGGCTCGTAAACTACGCTCCAAACATTCGACAACGATCTGGGTGGCGGGCACATTGATGGCCATTCCACTTTCGGTGCCGCTGGTGAACCTGGTGATCCCAATCATCGGGGCCGCCACGTTCACCCATATCTATCACGCCCTGTCAGACCAAAACGCCTGAAAAGGTTTACCTTTGCTCCAACTGGTTCAGCCAGTCGAAATCCCGCACCGAGATCACGCCCGAAAGAATGATCCCGGCAATGATCGCCCACAGAACCACGGAAATGCCGGTGGTGATCCACATCTTTTTTTTCATGTGATGCACTTCCGGCGCGCCCGCATGCGTGCCCGGAACGATCTCACCCAGATCACCCTGGGTCTTGATGCGGATGGGCAGCACCACAAGCAGCGTCATGAACCAGATGACGGCAAACAATACCAGTGCGGCAGTAATGGTCATTTCAGCCCCTCCGGGGTTGGGGGATTACACCTGCTCCAGCTCGACCAGGCAGCCGTTGAAGTCTTTGGGATGCAGGAACAAAACCGGCTTTCCATGCGCCCCGATCTTGGGCTCGCCCGAGCCCAGAACGCGGGCACCGGTTTCCTTCAGATGATCCCGAGCAGCGATGATGTCCTCGACCTCGTAACACACATGATGAATGCCGCCCGAGGGGTTCTTTTCCAGGAATCCGTTGATCGGGCTGTCATGACCCAGCGGATACAGAAGCTCGATCTTGGTATTGGGCAATTCGATGAACACAACTGTGACGCCGTGATCCGGCTCATCCTGCGGTGCGCCGACCTTGGCGCCCAGCGCATTGCGATATTGCGCTGAGGCGGCTTCAAGATCCGGCACGGCAATGGCGACGTGGTTCAGACGTCCAATCATGTCTCTCTCCTGCTGTCCTGCGTTGCATGGGTTATGGGGGCTGATCCGTCAAAGGACAAGTGCGCCAAATCGCGCGTTAACGTCGTGTTAGCCAGAAGTTCCTAGCGTGAGGCATCTGCTGGATAGGAGAGCTGCCATGGACGATTCGGGTCTACTTACCACCACCACCGTCACGCCCACCGCGACGCGGCCCTTGTTGGGTCAGACCATTCTGGTTGTCGAAGACAGCCGTTACGCTTGCGACGCGATCCGCCTGATGTGCCTGCACAGCGGCGCACGTATTCGCCGCGCGGATTGTCTGAAATCGGCCCGACGGCACCTGCAGATCTATCGCCCCTCTGTCATACTGATCGATATGGGCCTGCCAGATGGGTCCGGGGCCGACCTGATCGCCGAACTGGCTGAAACAACGCCCCGTGTCAGCGTCATCATGGGCCTGTCAGGCGATGATGCCAACGAAAATCAGGCACTAGCTGCCGGAGCGGATGGATTTTTGGCCAAGCCGCTAAAATCAATGTCCTATTTTCAGAAATCCATTCTGGAACGTCTGCCCGAAGATCGCCGACCAAGCGGGCTATATGCGATCCGGGATGAGGTCATCGAGCCTGATCCGATGGCCTATCAGGACGACATGGCCCATATAGCCGACGTTCTGACCGGACCCAACGATCATCGCACACTGGATTATGCCGCCCAGTTCCTGCAGGGCGTTGCACGCGAGGCAGGAGACAACGCCCTTGCGGAAGCTGCGCGCAAGCTCGCTTGGTCCCGTGCAAACGGTGCGCCCTTTACGATGCAGGCGGCGCAAGTCGCCGGGATGGTTCAGACTCGTCTGGAACAGCGGGAGGCTATCTGAAAATGGTCACGGCCTATTTCATTACCTCAACGCTTCTGTGCCTTTGGGCTTATCGCCAGACGCGACAAACAGCGCGCAGCATTCGGGTCAATCGAGATCAACTGGAAAACCCACTGGACTGATACGCGGAACGTTTCCTATCGCCATATGAAAACCGCCCGCATTTTCCGGGCGGTTTTACATTAGTCCTGAGGAATGATGCGCAGACCAAGCTCCATCAACTGATCCGAGGTCGGATCAGAGGGTGCATCCATCATCAGATCTTCGGCGCGCTGGTTCATCGGGAACATCATCACTTCGCGAATATTGGCCTCATCCGCCAGCAACATCACGATCCGGTCAATGCCCGCCGCACACCCACCGTGCGGGGGAGCGCCATAGTGGAAGGCGTTGAACAGAGCGCCAAAGCGGGATTTGACTTCATCCTCGCCATAGCCTGCCAGTTCAAAGGCTTTCAGCATGATTTCCGGCTTGTGGTTCCGGATCGCGCCCGAAACCAACTCGTACCCGTTACAGGCCAAATCGTACTGGTATCCGCGCACGTCCAGCGGGTTACCTTGCAGCGCTTCCATACCGCCCTGCGGCATCGAGAACGGGTTGTGCTCAAAATCGATCGCGCCGGTTTCTTCGTCCTGCTCGTAGATCGGGAAGTCCACGATCCAGGCAAAGGCAAAGCGGTCTTTCTCGGTCAGGTTCAGTTCTTCACCGATCACGTCGCGCGCTTTACCTGCAACCTTTTCAAAGGCTTTCGGCTTACCACCCAGGAAGAACGCCGCATCGCCGACACCCAGACCCAGTTGCTGACGGATCGCTTCGGTGCGCTCGGGGCCGATGTTCTTGGCCAACGGGCCAGCGGCCTCCATCCCTTCGCCCTGATCGCGCCAGAAGATATAGCCCATGCCGGGCAGACCCTCTTTCTGGACAAAGGCGTTCATGCGGTCACAGAACTTGCGGCTGCCACCGGTCGGCGCTGGGATGGCGCGGATTTCGGTGCCGTCCGGCTCCAACAGCTTTGCGAAAATCGCAAAGCCAGACCCGCGGAAGTGGTCAGAGACCACTTGCATTTTGATAGGGTTCCGCAGGTCGGGCTTGTCGCTGCCATACCACAGGGCCGCGTCCTTGTAGGAAATTTGCGGCCAGTCCTGATCGACCTTGCGGCCTCCACCGAACTCTTCAAACACGCCGGTCAGAACAGGCTGGATCGTGTCGAACACGTCCTGCTGCTCGACAAAGGACATCTCGAGGTCAAGCTGGTAGAAATCGGTGGGCGAACGGTCGGCACGCGGGTCTTCGTCGCGAAAGCATGGCGCAATCTGGAAATACTT
This sequence comes from Ruegeria sp. CDSA079, assembly GCF_059612245.1. Lineage (NCBI taxonomy): Bacteria > Pseudomonadati > Pseudomonadota > Alphaproteobacteria > Rhodobacterales > Roseobacteraceae > Ruegeria > Ruegeria sp. CDSA079. Next base: position 102,042 of record NZ_JBXWQF010000007.1, read on the forward strand.
GTCGAAGCCCGACACCATGATCAGCTGTTTGAACTGCTGAGGGGCCTGAGGCAGCGCGTAGAACTTGCCCGGATGCAGGCGCGAGGGCACCAGGAAATCGCGTGCACCTTCGGGCGAGGACGCAGTGATGATCGGCGTTTGATATTCGCGGAAACCCTGATCCCACATACGTTTGCGCATCGAGGACACAACGTCCGAGCGCAGGGTCATGTTCTGCTGCATCGCTTCGCGGCGCAGGTCCAGGTAGCGATAGCGCAGGCGGGTTTCTTCAGGGTATTCCTGATCGCCGAACACCATCAGCGGCAGTTCGTCGGCAGCACCCAGCACTTCCAGTTCACGCACGTAAACTTCGATCTCGCCGGTGGGCAGCTTTGCGTTCACCAGTTCCGGGTCACGCGCTTTGACGGTGCCGTCGATGCGAATGCACCATTCGGACCGGACTTTTTCCAACTCGGCAAAAGCCGCGCTGTCGCCGTCGCACAGAACCTGCGTCACACCAAAATGGTCGCGCAGGTCGATGAACAGCACGCCACCGTGATCGCGAACCCGATGCACCCAACCGGACAGGCGGACGGTTTCACCAACATTGGCGGCGGTCAGAGCGGCGCAGGTGTGGCTGCGGTAGGCGTGCATGGATCATATCCCTTCGGGCGCAGAATTCGTCGCGCCGATACACCCCGTCAAGCCCGGAAAGTCAAGGCAGGTCGCGCCGTCAAAACGGCCTTTGCACATTGCCTGAGTAGAAATAGACACCCAGCCCCACCGCAAAGATGATATTGCCCGCAATTGCGTGCAACAGCACCGCATAGAAGAACGAGCCGCGCTGTCGATACGCCCACGTGAACAATAGCCCGCCCGCGAAGGTCATCAGTGCGACGATCCAGCTCCAGTACATCAGGTGGGCGAACGAAAATACTGCGGCATTTAACAGATAGGCCGCGCGTCCGTTAGGAAGGATCGCGTGATAGCGGCGGAAGAACAGAGGGCGGAACAGCAGCTCTTGCGGCAGGGCAGACAGCAATGGATAGCCGACCCAGATGAACGCCAGCATCTCGGGGCGGTGTATTACCAAGAAAAACGCGGCATCCGGACGCGTAACGTGTATCAACCCCACGCAGAAGACGGTCATGATGGCGGCAAAAAGTGCCACCTCACGCAGCGACCAGTTGGCCCAGTCATAACGCAGTTCAGCCCACTGAAAGCCTGGTGTCCGGTGCAACAACACTATACCCAGCCCAGTCAAGGCAAACAGCGCCGGGAACATCCAGTTGGGTGGGAAAAGAACGGCGATCAGCAAAGGCAGGCCAACATAGAAAAGGCCAAATTCCAGCCTCAGCCGTGGCAGTGCAACCAGCGGTCCGATCATCGTGCTGTCTTTGGTCACGTGTCTATCAGCTCCACCCGGATCAGCCCGCGCAATGAATTGCCCATATGTACAATTTGCGCGTTTTTGAGATCGGTCAAGGTCAGTACGGCTTCTGTAACTGTTTCTTTATCCAGCAGTTCTTCACGCAGTATCCCCGGCAACAGCCCGCTGGACAGGGCGGGTGTCAGAACTCGACCATCGGACATTTCCAAAAACACGTTTGATATGGTGCCTTCGCACAATTCGCCAAGCTCATTCAGGAACAACAGCTCATCGACACCTTCGGGCAACCCTGCGCGCGCAGAGTCATAGAGTGATCGTTGGGTTGTCTTGTGATGCAACCACAGGTCATTCGAAGCCAGACGCTGATCGGACAAAGCGACGCGCCAGATTGATGGATTGGCAGCCAGAACACCAGTCGTCAGATCAAACACACCAGATGCGTCCAGTGTCAGGCGGCAACGTAACGGGGTATCGCCGACAGCTTCATTCAGCACAGCAGTCGCTTGATCCGGGTTAAACGGAATATCAACGACCCCTGCCGTGCGGGCCATACGCGCCAGATGACGGTCCTGCCGAATGAACCCCCGCTCAGGCCGGAAAGCCAGCGTTTCGATCAGACGGAAATCAGGCTCAGCTGGCGGGCGAAGCGGGCTTTCCATAGCGCCTCCTCATATTCTGACGGGGCGGTGCTGTCCCAGACGACTCCACCGCCTACGTTCAGAGTGGCGTGATCGTCTTCAAGCATCAAGGTGCGGATGGCCACATTGAATTCGGACCGACCGTCAGGCGCAGCCCAGCCAATGGTGCCGCAATAGATGTCACGCGCCCACGGCTCCAGCTCGGCCAGAATCTCAATTGCACGAATCTTAGGCGCACCGGTGATCGACCCACAGGGGAACAGCGCCGTCAGAATCTCACCCAGCCCGACGCATTTATGCAATTGCGCCCGGACCAGCGAGACCATCTGATGCACAGTGGCATAGGTTTCGACCCGAAACAGCTCGGGAACATGAACCGACCCAGGCAACGCGACGCGGCTGATATCATTGCGCAGCAGGTCAACGATCATCAGGTTCTCTGCCCGGTTCTTTTCGTCCGTGGACAGGAAAGCCCGACGCCAATCGTCCTCTTCCGGGTCGTCGCTGCGTGGCTGGGTGCCCTTCATCGGGCGCGTTTCGATCTTTCCGCTCTCATCCGTGCGGAAAAACAGCTCGGGTGAGCGGCTAAGCAGATCCGGTAACCCATCTTGCTGCACCAATGCACCATGGCCCACTGGTTGCCCCGCAGCCAACGCGGCATAGAGTGTTTCGCTGTCGCCCGAAACCGTCAGGTCAATCGGGAAGGTTAAGTTGGCCTGATAGATGTCGCCCGCGCCGATGGCGTCGTGCACAGCCTGAAACGCCTGTGTATAGCACTCTTCATCCCAACGAGGTTGAAATTCGCTAACTTCACCGGCGGCGGTCGGCAGGGTAACACGATCCGGCGCGTCGTAAGCACCAAAGCACAGCAAAGGCAGGCGACGATCGTTGGGCAACAGGTTCAGCAGCCGGGGCTCCAGCGCATAACCAAGCTCGTAACTGGCGTACCCTGCCAGCCAGGCACCATCCGCGCGCGCCTCATCCAGCGCCGCCAGAGCCTGGGGAACCTCTTCCGCGACATCCGCGCGGATAATCTGGGACGGACGCTGGAACCGGGTTCCACGCCCGGCCGGTCCCTGATCGAAACGAATACGCACTTGCATCCTCAATTGCCGTGAGGGGCCGTATAGAGAATACTCCACCAAGTGAAAGAGGGGAAAGCGGCAATTTCGCCCCTGTTTCCGATCCCTCTTGCACCTTTTCGCGCGGTCCCTATAACGCAGGACAATTTGGGCGCTTGGGCGGTGCCCTGACTCGCTGACAATCAAAGGAACCAGGCCATGCCGAGAAGAACCGACATCCAGTCGATCATGATCATCGGGGCGGGCCCCATTGTTATCGGTCAGGCCTGCGAATTCGACTATTCCGGCGCTCAGGCCTGCAAGGCGCTGCGCGAGGAAGGCTACCGGGTCATTCTGGTGAATTCGAATCCGGCGACGATCATGACCGATCCCGGTCTGGCGGATGCCACTTATATCGAGCCGATCACGCCCGAAGTGGTCGCCAAGATCATCGAGAAAGAACGCCCTGACGCCCTGCTGCCCACCATGGGTGGTCAGACCGGCCTGAACACGTCGCTCGCACTGGAAGAAATGGGTGTGCTGGACAAGTTCGGTGTCGAGATGATCGGCGCCAAGCGCGACGCCATCGAGATGGCCGAAGACCGCAAACTGTTCCGCGAGGCGATGGATCGTCTGGGGCTGGAAAATCCCAAGGCCACCATCGTGACCGCACCACGCAAACCAAACGGCAGCGCGGATTTGGACGCGGGTGTACAGATCGCTTTGGATGAGCTGGAAGAGATCGGCTTGCCGGCCATCATCCGCCCTGCCTTTACCCTTGGCGGTACCGGCGGCGGCGTGGCTTATAACCGTGAAGACTATATCCACTTCTGCCGTTCAGGTATGGATGCATCGCCGGTGAACCAGATCCTCGTCGATGAAAGCTTGCTGGGCTGGAAGGAATACGAGATGGAGGTGGTGCGCGACACTGCCGACAACGCCATCATCGTTTGTTCGATTGAAAACATCGATCCGATGGGCGTTCACACGGGTGACTCGATCACCGTGGCCCCTGCCCTGACGCTGACCGACAAGGAATACCAGATCATGCGCAACGGCTCGATTGCTGTTTTGCGCGAGATCGGTGTCGAGACCGGTGGGTCGAACGTACAATGGGCGATCAACCCCGACGATGGCCGCATGGTCGTGATCGAGATGAACCCGCGTGTGTCACGCTCTTCGGCGCTGGCCTCCAAGGCAACAGGTTTCCCGATTGCCAAGATCGCCGCAAAACTGGCGGTTGGCTACACGCTGGATGAGCTGGACAACGACATCACCAAAGTCACACCTGCGTCGTTTGAACCGACCATCGACTATGTCGTAACCAAAATCCCGAAATTCGCATTCGAGAAATTTCCCGGCTCGGAACCCTACCTGACCACCGCGATGAAATCGGTGGGCGAAGCCATGTCCATCGGCCGCACGATCCACGAATCGATGCAAAAGGCGCTGGCTTCGATGGAATCGGGCCTGACCGGCTTTGATGAGATCGAAATCCCAGGCTTGAACGTGGGTCTCTGGGATGAGGCCGACGATAAAGCTGCCGTCATCAAGGCGATCAGCCAGCAAACGCCGGACCGTCTGCGTACCATTGCGCAAGCTATGCGTCATGGTCTGACCGATGACGAAATCTTCGGAGTCACCAAATTCGACCCCTGGTTCCTGGCCCGTATCCGCGAGATCATTGAAGCCGAGCGTCAGGTTCGCAAAGACGGGCTACCCGTCACCGAGCACGGTATCCGCAGACTAAAAATGCTGGGTTTCACCGATGCGCGTCTGGGCAATCTGACGGGCCGAGATGAGGACAATGTCCGCCGGGCCCGCCGCAATCTGGGCGTCACCGCCGTCTTCAAACGCATCGACACCTGCGCCGCCGAATTTGAGGCGCAGACGCCCTATATGTACTCGACCTACGAAGCCCCGATGATGGGCGAGGTCGAATGCGAAGCACGTCCGAGCGACCGGAAAAAGGTCGTCATTCTGGGCGGTGGTCCCAACCGGATCGGTCAGGGGATCGAGTTCGACTATTGCTGTTGTCACGCCTGTTTCGCGCTGACCGAAGCGGGCTATGAGACCATCATGATCAACTGCAACCCCGAGACCGTGTCGACCGACTATGACACCTCGGATCGTCTGTATTTCGAGCCTTTGACTTTCGAACACGTGATGGAAATCCTAACGAAAGAACAGGAAAACGGCACGCTGCACGGGGTCATCGTTCAGTTCGGCGGCCAGACCCCGCTGAAACTGGCCAATGCGCTTGAGGCCGAAGGTATCCCGATCCTGGGCACCACCCCGGACGCCATCGACCTGGCTGAAGACCGTGAACGGTTTCAGGCGCTGGTCAACGATTTGGGCTTGAAGCAGCCCAATAACGGCATCGCCTCCACCGACGAGCAAGCACTTGAAATCGCCGAAGACATCGGCTTCCCGCTGGTGATCCGCCCCTCTTACGTTCTGGGTGGCCGCGCGATGGAAATCGTTCGCGATATGGATCAGCTGAGACGCTACATCAACGAGGCCGTTGTGGTCTCGGGCGACAGCCCTGTTCTGCTGGACAGCTATCTTGCTGGCGCGGTTGAGCTGGACGTTGATGCGCTGTGCGATGGCACCGACGTTCATGTCGCAGGCATCATGCAACATATCGAAGAGGCCGGTGTGCACTCGGGCGACTCGGCCTGTTCGCTGCCACCCTATTCCTTGTCGAAAGAGATCCTCGCGCAGATCAAGGATCAGACGTTCAAACTGGCAAAGGCATTGAACGTTGTCGGTTTGATGAACGTCCAGTTCGCGATCAAGGACGATGAGATTTATCTGATCGAAGTGAACCCGCGCGCCTCGCGCACCGTGCCATTCGTGGCCAAGGCGACCGACAGTGCGATTGCGTCTATCGCCGCGCGCGTCATGGCAGGCGAAAAGCTGGCCAACTTCCCGCAACGCCCGCCCTACAAAACCGTGGACGATACCAAGATCGCTGATCAGATGACGCTGGCCGATCCCGATATGCCGTGGTTCTCGGTGAAAGAGGCCGTTCTGCCCTTCGCGCGCTTCCCCGGCGTTGACACGATCCTGGGCCCGGAAATGCGCTCGACCGGTGAGGTCATGGGTTGGGACCGCGACTTCCCGCGCGCCTTCCTCAAGGCACAGATGGGCGCAGGTATGGTCCTGCCGTCCTCGGGCCGTGCCTTTATCTCGATCAAGGATGCCGACAAAGGCGCAGCGATGCTTGAGGCCGCACAAGTTCTGGTCGAGCAGGGCTTCACGCTGGTCGCCACCCGCGGCACGCAAAGCTGGCTGGCGGAACAGGGTGTGCCCTGCGACGTGGTCAACAAGGTCTATGAGGGTCGCCCTGACGTGGTCGACATGCTGAAAGACGGGCAGGTCCAACTGCTGATGAACACCACCGAGGGCGCGCAGGCGGTTGAGGACAGCAAGGCCATCCGGTCCATCGCGCTTTATGACAAGATCCCGTACTACACCACCGCCGCTGCAAGCCACGCTGCTGCGCTGGCGATCAAGGCGCAGGCCGAAGAGGATGTCGAGGTGAAGTCGCTGCAGGGGTAACCCGCCTGAGCCACAATTGGCTCATTGACGAACAAACAGATGCGCGCCCGTTGACCTACCATCAACGGGCGCGCATTTTTTTCAGGCACAAGGAGTATGAATCAATGCGGGTATTTCTGGTTCTCACAACTTTCACCGTTCTGGCTGCATGTGATGTGCCGTTTGTTCCATTGATTTGACCTCACCGGGCCCGGCCTTTCAAACAGACCCGGCCTAAGCTTGTTTTCAGGTGGTCAGCGCCTCGCGTCTTTCGTCCCGCTTGAAGAAAAGCAGGTAGAACACCGGCGCGGCGACCATGGTCAGAACGGTTGCAAACGCCAGACCGCCCATGATCGTCACCGCCATCGAGACAAAGAACGCATCCGTCAACAGCGGTGCCATACCCAGAATGGTCGTGATGGCCGCCAGCATAACAGGGCGCAAACGGGAGACTGAGGCTTCGACGATGGACTCACGCAGGGGTTTTCCTGTGGCGCGAACAAGGTCGATCTCCTCCACCAGAACGATGCCGTTTTTTATCAACATGCCGGACAGGCTGAGCAGACCCAGAAGCGCGGTGAAGGTGAACGGCAGACCAGTTCCCAGCAAGCCAATGACCACGCCGTTGACCGACATCGGCACCAGTAGCCAGATGATGATCGGCTGACGGATTGCGTTGAACAGCAGGACCGAGATCAGAACCATGATCAGCAGGCTCAGCGGCAATTGCTTGCCCAGGCTTTCCTGCGCATCGCGTGAGTTTTCGAACTCACCGCCCCACTCCATCTTGTACCCGGGGGGCAGCGCGATGGCCTCGATGGCGTCCCGCACTTCGGCATGAACCTGTGCTGCCGTCAGGTCAGGCGGAATGTCCGCACCGACGGTGATGGTCAAAACACGGTCACGACGGTGCACCAGCGTATTGAGCGACTTGTACTCGAACCCGTCAACCATCTGTTCGATTGGTACAAATTTCTCAGACTGGTCCGAGTACACCACCTGATCGACGATTGAATAATCTCCGTCCACCGGTCGGCGCAGGATGATCGGGATCAGACGATCACGTTCCCGGAACACCCCCCCCGTGATGCCGTCGGTCGAGAACTGCAGCGTGGCGGCAATATCCTCGCGCGTTACACCTGCAGTCTGCGCCCGTTCGGTGGCATAGATCGGCTGCACCGCCAACTCCTGCTCGCGCCAGTCGTGGTGGACGAGCAGCGCGTTGGGCGATGCCGCAGCCATGCGCTGCACGGCCTCGTCGGCAAGCTGACGCAGCACCACCGGATCACTGCCCGAGAACCGGGCCTGGATCGGGTCACCGCCACCGGGTCCGAAGACCAGACGCTTGGTGCCAAACTCACCTTCGGGGAACTGAACAGATCCAAACGCTTCCAGATCCGCCTGCAAGGCCGGAATGTCATCCAGGTTTTCTGTGCGGATGATCATGTGCCCATAGCTCGGGTTCGGTTTTTCCGCCGAGTAGGTCAGCATGAATCGGGTAGCGCCCTGCCCCACGAAGGTTGTGACCGAAACCACGTCATCGCGGTCGGCCAGCCAGTTCTCGAACACCGCCATATCCTGCGCCGTACGCGCAATCGGTGTGCCCTGAGGCAGCTTGTAATGCACGAAGAACAGCGGCGTGTTCGAGTTCGGGAAGAACTGCTGTTTCATCAGCCCGAACCCGGCGTAACACACCACTGTTACACCAACGAGGCCGATAACAACCAACCAGCGGAAGCGGAGCGCAAAATGCAGAATTGCACCATAGATACGGAACAGGATGCCTCCGTAAGCGTCGATCTCACCTTCTTTGCCCTGCTTGAAGAAGTAGTGCCCCAACAGCGGCGTAGCAGTTATGGCCAGTATCCAGCTGAGCAACAGCGAGATACCGATCACCGCAAACAGTGAGAACAGAAACTCACCCGTCGCATCGGGGCTGAGGCCAATGCCGGCAAAGGCCATGATACCGATTACAGTGGCCCCCAACAGCGGGATCTGGGTTTTCGATGCCACATCTTCGGCGGCATCGCGCGAGGACTTGCCGCGCAACATGGAGATCTGCATCCCTTCGGCCACCACGATGGCGTTGTCTACAAGCATCCCCATAGCGATGATCAGGGCGCCCAGCGATATTCGCTCCATCTCGATCGAGAACAGCGACATGAACAAGAGCGTGCCAACCACGGTCAACAACAGGGTCGAGCCCACGACTATAGCTGCGCGCCAACCCATGAAGATACCCAGCACGGCGACCACGATGGCCACTGACATGGCAAGGTTCACAAGGAAATCGTTCGAGGCCTGCTCGACCACCACATGTTGCTGGTAGATCGGCAGAATTTCCACACCGAAGGGGATATTCGCGTCCAGTTCCGCGAATTTGGCGTCGGCCCGTTTGCCGACTTCGACGATGTTTTCCGTGGCCAGGCCCGCGATGCCAAGGGTGAACGCCTCGGTCCCGTTGTAGCGGATCATGATATCCGGATCGTTCTGACGGGCGCGATAGACGTTGGACATGTCGAACAGGTTGATCACCTGCCCTTGCGAGCCGACGGACAGGCCCGCAATGGCCGACACACTGTCAGACCCTTCGGCGGTCAAGATGGTGGTGCGTTCGTTTTCCGAGCGCAAAGATCCCGAGGAATTCACCGAATCCGCGTTGGCGATGGCTTCGTTGATCGCCTGCAGCGGTACATTCTGGTTCACCGAAATCGCCAGATCAGGCTCCACAAAGATTGCTTCATTCGGCAGGCCCTGAGCCTCGACATCCGCCACACCATCAACGGTCAGCAACTCCCGTCGCAGGAAGGTGGCCAATTCGTGCTTTTCGGCATCCGAGAACCCTTCGGCGGTTACGGCATAGAACAGACCAAACACATCGCCAAAACCGTCATTCACGTAAGGTTGGCTGACGCCCGACGGCAAGCCGCGTGCTGCGTCGCGCACTTTGGCCCGCAGGCGGGTCCAGATGGCGGGCAGTTCAGTGCCGTCGTAAGTCGACTTGATCTCGACCTCGATCAGAGATTGCCCCGGCTGGTTGACCGAGGTGATAACGTCCACCTCACCCATCTGCTGGATCGCGGATTCCAGCGGCTCAGATACTTCCAGCGCCACCTGTTCCGCTGTGGCACCAGGGTATTGCGTGGCGATAACCGCGTTTTTGATCGTGAAGGCCGGGTCTTCCAACCGGCCAAGCGACATGAACCCCCAGATGCCCCCAAACAGGGCAATGAGGATGATCAGCCATGTGTAAAGCGGTCGATCAATCGAAGCACGAGCGATGTTCATCTGTCAGCACCTCAGTTCGCGAAGCCGGTGAACCGACGCACGGGCTGACCGTCTGTCAGTACCGCGCCACCGGCAACAACAACTTCGTCACCATCGGACAAGCCCGTCAGTACCCGCACATCGCCGGTCTGCGTGGGTTCAATGGTCACCGGAACACGGCGGACGGTGCCGTCATCCGCTCCGACCGGAGAGAACACCATGACGCTGAGTTCACCGGTGGCGTCCGCGACAATGGCCGTCGCTGGTACGACGATACCTGTGCGTCCATCCCTGACCTGAACGTTCACGGTGACTGAAGATCCCGGAAGGATTTGCAATCCCTCGGGCGGAGTCAGGCCAAACTGGATACGGAATGTCTGGCCCACGCTGGAGGTTTCAGCGTCGAATTCCCGGATTTCCAGTGGGAAGACCTCGTCGCTGACGGGGAATTTGGCGGTGATCGTTCTTTCATCGTTTTGACCTGAACGTTGGAACAGGATCTCGGGCACGTCCACCTCGATGCGCAGTTCGGACATGTCGTGGATGCGAACAATGGGCGCGCCTGCCGATACGGTGGTGAAAGCCTCGACCGCGCGGCTGGAGACAAGCGCATCGAACGGCGCAGTCAGGGTTGCGTGTTCCAACTCGTATTCCGCGTCGCGCAGGGCAATCGCGGCCAGTTGCGCCTCGGTCTCCGCGTCATCGACCGCCACCTGGCTGGCCGTTGTGCCCCGCAGGCGGGACAAGCGGGCAACTGTACGGTCCGCTTGATCCTTTTGAAGACGCGCACGATCCAGACGCAGATCGAACGGCTCCTGATCCAGACGGGCAATCAGGCCATCTTTGGGGATCACGAACCCTTCGTTAACGGGCATCTCGACGATCTGACCAGCCACCTGAAAGGCCAGATCAACGGTCTGACGCGCAGCGACGCGGCCAAAGAACTGGCGGGTGAAGCCAGGTGCTGCCTCGCGCACCTGCATGAGTTTTACCGGTTTGGGGGTGCCTTGAGCGGCAATGGGGCTTGCCAGAACGGCCAGAGCAAGGCCGATAGAGGTCAGGAGTTTCATTTCTTCAATCCCTCGGGAATTCCCGTTTTCAAAACGTTGTCACGGATTTTGCACGCAAGTCGCGCGAATTCGGCGGTTTCTTCTTTGTTCAGGCCCGAAGCCCTGTGAAACAGGTCTCCGGCCTCGGCCACCAGCATATTGCGGGCCTCCTCGCCTTGGCCGGTCAGCACCAGCAACCAGGCACGGCGGTCTTCGGGGTCACGCTCGCGCGTCAAGTAGCCTGCTTTTTCAAGGGAATCGGCAGTGGCCGTGATTGTTGAAGGCACGCTTAGCATATCGGCAGCCAGTACCCCCATGCGCTTTGGCTGATCTAGCTTGATCAGCATGTGGCATTCGGGGTGGCTCAGGTCCGTTTCGATACAGTCAAATGTCTCTTCCAGCTTCCAGTACAGGGCATACACCCCCATGATCGCCTGAATCTCGGGGCTTAGGCGGCCAAGCCTGGTGCTGATATCGTTTGGCATTGAGGTTCTCCGCGCGCGTTAGGGGCGATATACTTCGATTTCTGAACTATTCAAGATATGAAATTGCGCCTCCGGAAACATTCCCTTGGGTCAACATACCTTGATCAAATCACACCATGACTGCATTTTGAGCAAATCCGAAACATTCAGGGCCCGCCATGTATACCCCCGCCATCACCGGTTCCGGTGTCTTCACGCCTCAAAACGTCATCACCAATGCAGAACTTGTTGAGGCGTTCAACGCTTATGCCGACAAACAGAACGCGAAGAATGCCGAGGCTATTGCCGCAGGGCAGATGGAGCCAATGCAACATTCCTCGGAAGAGTTCATCGTGAAGGCGTCGGGAATCGAGAACCGCTATGTGATGGACAAGTCTGGTGTGCTGGACCCGGACGTGATGCACCCGTCGCTGCGGCAGCGCAGCGACGATGAGCCCGGGATCATGACCGAGATGGCAGTGGATGCCTGCAGGAAGGCGCTTGCTCAGGCGGGGCGCAACGCGGCAGATGTCGATCTGGTAATCTGTGCGGCCTCGAACCACGAACGCGCCTATCCGGCGGTTGCGATTGAAATACAGCAGGAACTGGGTATCGACGGGTTCGGCTTTGACATGAACGTCGCCTGTTCCTCGGCCACGTTCGGCATACAGGCGGCGGCGGACATGGTGCGGTCAGGATCGGTGCGTGCGGCGCTGGTGGTGAACCCGGAAATATGCTCGGGCCATCTGGAATGGTGCGACCGCGATTGTCACTTCATCTTTGGTGATGTCGCGACGGCAACCCTGATCGAACGGATCGAAGACGCGCAAGGCCCGCATTTCGAAATCCTATCGACCCGCTGCGCCACCGCGTTTTCCAACAATATCCGCAACAACAACGGCTTTTTGCGCCGTTCGCGCCCGGATGGGATGACCGACCGGCGCGACATGCAGTTCATGCAGAACGGGCGGAAAGTGTTCAAGGAAGTGCTACCGATGGTCAGCAAGCATATCAGCGACCACATGGATGCCGAAGGGGTCAGCAATACCGACCTCAAACGCCTTTGGCTGCATCAGGCCAACAAAACCATGAACGATTTCATCGGCAAAAAGGTTCTGGGCCGTGAGCCCGAAGCGGGCGAGCAGCCAAATATCCTTCAGGATTATGCAAACACGTCATCCGCCGGGTCGATCATCGCGTTTTCGAAGTATTCCAACGACCTGCAAGACGGTGATCTTGGGCTGATCTGTTCTTTCGGGGCCGGGTATTCGGTTGGGTCGGTGATCGTAAAGCGCCACGCCTAAAAGCGCTTATTGCGCCGCAGTGACTCTAAACATTTGGAAAGCGTCTTCGCCCGAACCTGGAATGCGGGTGAGGTAGTCCGGCACCTCGCCCTCCACCAATCGCGTCTGCAAACCACGCCCGCCTGACGCCGAGCTCCAGAAATCGGCCCGTGGTGCCGAGGTGCAGAGAAGCACGTAATCTATGTTCAGCGCCCTTAAGCGCGGCGCGATACGTGTGGCGTCGGATCGAAACAAGTCGATCTGCGCCAGAATTCCGGCCTGATTGCGGTGGTAATTGCCAGCCAGTACCGCGTGGTCGGTGTAACGCAACACGTTTGCCGCAAAATCGAAGTCAATCAGAACCATACCACGGGGTAGATCGCGCAGCGCCGCATAAGCCTGCGGCGTGCGGCAAGAGGCACCGGCCTCTGAAGGGTCTTGCCCGGCGGCTGACGATGAAGCGGCAAAAGACGGGTTGAACAAAGCCCCAAACTGTTTTTCCAAACTGATGCCGATCTTGGGTGAAACGCAAATGACAAACGCCACCATCGCCAGCCCGGCGGCCACATGGCGATCCCGCGCGTAAGCGTTGTACAGCACACGCAGGATCTGCGCCTGAACCGCCACCAACGAGACGCTGAAAAAGGTCATCATCCGGGACTGGTAAAGGAAAACGACAAAGCCAACAGCGATCAGCGCAAGAAACAGGGTGTAATCCAAACCAGCGCGGGACCTGAGCGCGAAAGCCAGCGCCGCTCCCGTCGTCAGCAGGGACATCGCCATCAGGGCAATGACCTCACCCCAATGCCGTTCAAGCACAACGCTGATACCTTGCGCTTCGGCTATCTGTCCAAGCCAGAATACCCGCATCTCTTGCGGCAGCGCGTCGATAGGATTGCTGAGGCAATACGGCGCAAAGACATAGGAGCAGGCCAGTGTCACGGCCCCGGCACCGAGGCAGGCAACAATCCGGCCAGGACGAGACCAGCCGGAACCGATCCAGGCCACTGCAGCAAGACCAAGCGCCGCCACACTTGCGGGCAATGCCACGCTGATGGTCAGTGCATCACAACTTGGGTAAAAGAAACTATCCCGCCCAGTCGTCGCGAGACTGGTCAGCGCAAGGGTCAGGGCCAGTCCAACGCCGAAGGTCACAGTGCGGTGGCGCGCAGGTGTGCCGTTGATCATCCAGTCGATGGCACAAAACACCGCGATGAGTGCGATCTGCAATATGGCTTCGGTGCCCACCGACACCGACAGCGCCAGGCAAAGCCCCAGCATCCAACCGGCATAGCGCCTGTCCTTGCGCAGCACAAAAAATGCAATCGCCGCTGCAAAGAGCAGGATTTGAAGATTGTGATGATCGAAAGAGAAATAGTCGAACTTCCGCGAGTGTTCGAGAGTAAGCACGCCGATGACGAGAGCCGAGATTGCGCCCTCACGCCGGCCCAGAACACCTCCGGTCATCGCAAAGGCCCATAAAGTCAGTGCTGCCAGTAGCGCTGGCCAGAAAAAGGCCGTGATCTGAAAGGCGATGTCGGGGCCAAAAACCGGCTGGAGTGCAAAGTAAAGCCCGGCAATCGGGGCATCGACCAAGCGGGACCAGTGCATCAGGGTTCCATCGTTGGGACCCAATCGCTGCTGATAGGCATCAAACCAGCCTTGCCCTTCCAGCAGGTCGCGCACACCGACCCAGCGCATCACATCGTCGGAGCCTTCGCTGTGGCCGCTCAGCGTCATCAAGACCACAAGCACTACAAAGGCGCAGACAAAGGCCAACAAGACCACCGGATCCGTACGGCTGCTGTAGATCTGCTGCGATGTTTGCATGATCATGTGCCCTTGAAGGTGTTTTCTGCACTATATACCTATTGCACGGGCGTGACTGAATTGAGGCGCGTGTTATGGCCCTGGACATTTTCTGACCGCAATTTCTAGGCTTCTGAGCCTTGCGATCCGACGGCCGGATTTCAGCTGGATACAGGCGCCCGCATAGGAAAAACGGGACTAGCTGACGCTTTCTTCTTCCAGGTGCAACTTCATCTCGATCAGAACCTGTTGCAGCAGGCTGGTTTCCCTCAACAGCCGCTTGGCCTCGTTCACGGTTATGATGCCGTCTTCGATGGCTGCCTGATACTCGGTCATCAGCATCGCAAACCGCTGGCTGAGCGCGATGACATCCGAATTCACGCCGCCTGTACGCGGCTCAGTCGAATTGCGGTCGGTATAAGACAAGGTGATGTTCTTCAGATCCGCCAAAGCCGACGTGACATGCGGGTAAGTTGCCGCGTTTTCAAGACGGGCCACCGCATCCACAGGCATGAATCTGTCCGCATGTTCGGCGTTGTCGGAATAATACCGGCCCAGAGTGGCCTTGGATTTCCCGGTAATTTCACATGCGGCTTCGATTCCGACGTCTTTGACCAATGCTTCTGTATGCTTTTTCAGATAGGCCCCGATATCTGCCATTTTATTACCTTTGTTACCTGCAAACGCCTGCCCGATGTCCAATTGGGGGAAAGCGTCGGGAAATTTCCCATAACCGATTCATAATTGAAATGTCATACATTGACTATCCCTCAGATATGCGGGGGATTTTGTGAGTGAGTGGCGGCAGTTCAAGCCGGTAACGAGTGATTGCGAGGCGGTATTGTTTGGCTTCGCTCCGTTTTGGCCACATGTTGGCCGACGGCGTCGCTGTTGTGGATGTCGGGGTTCCATCCCCTAGAGCGTAGCTCGGCCTCTGCAAAAACAACGGCGACGTCGCTCTGTCAAAACGATTGATATCTTGTTCCTTTGCATCAGGCAATTTAGACCCGCGCCATGGCAAAGCTGTATTTCAACTATTCGACAATGAACGCGGGTAAATCGACCGTGTTACTGCAGGCCTCGCACAACTATCGTGAGCGTGGGATGCAGACTTATCTGATGACCGCCGCCATCGATGGACGAGCAGGATCCGGGCGGATTGCATCGCGTATCGGTATCTCGGAACAGGCCGACACATTCACACCTGACGACGATGTCTTCGCCATGATTCAGAAACGCCTGAACGAAGGCGCGGTGGCGTGCGTGTTCATCGACGAGGCCCAGTTCCTGTCTGAAGAACAGGTCTGGCAGCTGGCGCGTGCGGTCGATGATCTGAAAGTTCCGGTGTTGGCCTATGGGTTGCGCGTGGATTTTCAGGGCAAACTGTTCCCCGGATCAGCCGCCCTGCTGGCCCTTGCCGACGAAATGCGCGAGGTGCGCACCATCTGCAAATGCGGCCGCAAGGCAACGATGGTGATTCGTCAGGACGAAAACGGCAACGCCATAACCGAAGGTGCCCAGGTGCAGATCGGCGGCAACGAAACCTATGCCTCGCTTTGCCGCAAGCACTGGCGCGATGCGATGGGCGACTAAACCGGATTAGGCAACGCCCTGCCCGCCACAAAGGCCGCGACGTTGTCCAGCGCCATATGGCCCATGCTGCTTCGCACCTCTTCGGTGGCCGTGCCCAGATGGGGCAGCAGGGTGACATTTTCCATATCACAGAGGACCTGTGGTACACTGGGCTCGAACTCGTAGACGTCCAGCCCAGCCCCTGCAATCTGGCCGGATTGCAGTGCCGAGATCAGGGCGACTTCGTCCACGACTTCGCCCCGAGCGATATTTATCAGAATTGCCGAAGGGCTCATCGCCTCAAGGATATGCGCATCAATCAGATGGCGGGTTTCCGCGCCACCGGGCACCGCGAGCACAAGGAAGTCGACCGAGGCGGCCACGCTCTGCAATTGGGGCATGAACTCTGCCGGGAAGTCCAGATCCTTTGCACTGCGGGATTGATAGGCCACCTGCATTCCAAAGCCGAAATGGCACCGACGGGCGATAGCCTGCCCGATGCGGCCCATACCAACGATACCGACGCGTTTGCCGCTGACGTGATGCCCCAGCATCTGCGTTGGGTGCCAGCCTTGCCATTGACCCGAGCGGACCAGCCGCTCGCCCTCGCCCGCGCGTCGGGCTGTTGTCAGCAGCAAGGTCATGGCGATATCCGCCGTCGCATCGGTGACCGCACCGGGCGTGTTGGTCACCTCCACACCTGCTGAGCGTGCGGCATCCACATCGATGTGGTTATAACCAACGCCGAAATTGGCCAACAGCTTGCAACGAGGCTTGTCTGCATCCCCAAAAACCTGAGCGGAAAACTGGTCGCCCAGTGTCGGTACAACAACATCGAATTCTGCCAAAGCGGACAGCATCTCCTGCTGTGACATGGGCATGGTGTTCTCACGTATCTCCACGTCAAACTCGGCACGGGCGCGAGCCTCGACCGCCGAGGTCATTGGTCGTGCAATCAGTAGTTTCATCAGTGCATCCGTCCGCCGGTTGGAACTTTGCCATCGGGGCCGATCAGAACGATCTCGCCATTTTCATCGGGCAGACCCAGGACCAGAACCTCTGACATGAACCTGCCGATCTGGCGCGGAGGGAAATTGACCACAGCCATGACCTGTTTGCCAACCAGAGCCGACGGATCGTAATGCGCGGTGATCTGGGCCGAGGTCTTGCGTTCACCGATCTCTTCCCCGAAGTCGATCCACATCTTGATCGCAGGTTTGCGGGCCTCGGGATAGGGTTCGGCGCGGATCACCTCGCCCACCCGGATATCGACTTTGAGAAAGTCGTCGAATGAAATCTCACTCACGTGACAGCTCCTTGGATCGGTCGGTTGCGGCTTTGACGGCACGGTGCAGTAGATCGGGGAACCCCTGTTCATCATGCATCAGCACCTCAAGCGCGGCCTGCGTGGTGCCATTCGGAGAGGTCACATTGATGCGCAGCTGCGCCGGGTCGTCTTCGGCCGCCACGGCCAACGCACCAGCGCCTGCAACTGTGGATATCGCCAGTTTCATGGCAAGTTCCGCAGGCAAACCCTGTGCCTCGCCAGCGGCAGCCAGAGTTTCAATCAGGTGGAAGACATAGGCCGGGCCGGATCCGCTGAGACCGGTTACGGCGTCCATCTGCGCCTCATTGTCCAGACGCACGGTCTCGCCCACTGCCGACAGCAAGCTTTCGGCCAAGGTCAGATCATTGTCCGAGGCATGGCTGTTGCCGATCAGTGCCGTGATGCCCTGACGGATGGCCGCGGGTGTGTTGGGCATGGCGCGAATGATTGGGGTATCGCTGCTCAATACGGTTTCGAACGAGGCGATCGAGGTGCCCGCCGCGACCGAGACAAACAGGCTGTCACCACCGCCCAGTGCCCGAATAGCAGGCAAAGCCTCACCCATCATCTGCGGCTTGACCGCGACCAGCACCACGGCGGGCGCTTCGGGCAATGGAGTGTTGATGTTGACGCCCTGCGCCTTCAGCCAGTCGGACGGATACGGGTCGATCACCCAAACGGACGCTGGCGGGAGGCCGTGTTCCAGCCATCCCGCCAGCATTGCGGACCCCATCTTACCGCATCCCAGAAGCACAAGCCCCTGTTCGGCCACACGCGTCATGTCCATTTGCCCCTCCCGCGTTACATGTCGGTTTGGGGCAAAGCTTTACGCCCGGCCGTAGGCCTCTGCAATGGCCACTTGCATGGCTTCTTCTGGGCCTCGATTGCCCCAGGTCACCAGTTGGATCGCGGGGTAGTACCGCTCGGCGCTCATGACTGCGGCGGTGATCATTGTGTTGATCTGATCCGCGCTGGCTGTTTGTCCCCCTGCAAGGACCAGCCCATAGCGGTAAACCATCAGCTTCTGGTTTGCCCAATAGGTAAAGGCGCCCGCCCAGCATTGATCATTCATCTTGTTGAGCAACTCATAGAGCTGCATTTCGCGCTCGGCCGGCGGCTCCATCTCAAACGAGCACACCATGCGCAGCGTTTCGTCATAGTTGGACCAGGCCAGAGTGATCGAGTAAGTCCGCCATTGTCCTTCGACGGCCATGGCGATCTGATCGTCGCCTATACGGTCAAAATCCCAATCGTGATGTTCGGCCAGGTTTTCAACAATGTCGATCGGATGAATGTCTTCTTCGAGATACTGCTCGGAAAGGGCCATAATGCCACCTCACTAATCTCTAGCATTTCGGGGCTGGCAGCGCCCCAGCGCTAGTTGCCTTCTCTACAGGCCGGGCTTCCCCCGTAGGCCTGTACTAAATATGGTGCGATGTACCGTGAGTTCTGGCAACCCTAATTCTTGGGGATAACAGCAATAAGTTGTGGACAGAAGGCAACGGCGATCAAAATATTGGCGCTTGGGTCAGCTTTGTCTTGATTAAATTCTGTGGCACGTCAGAATACACGTCACCGCACAATCCGGGTTGGATTGCGCGATTGCGGGGCTCGTCCAAATTTTTGAAAATGACAAAACGCCCGGGGCGTTATTTGTCCAGCTTCGCCTCAAGCGCGGCGATGCGGGCTTCGAGTGCCGCATTTTCTTCACGCGCTTTCTGGGCCATGGCGCGGACGGCATCAAATTCTTCGCGGGTGACGAAATCGCGGTCGGCCAACCAGCGGTCGATCATCGACTTCATTGCATTTTCGGCCTCTTCACGCGCACCCTGCGCCACGCCCATGGCGTTGGTCATCAGTTGGGACACGTCGTCCAGGATCTTGTTGCGGGTTTGCATATCTTTACTCCGGTATCGCGGTTGTTCCTTATATGGGGAAAGAATGGCGCAGGCTCAAGGTTGACTTGCCCTACAAACCACGGGCAATGAGACGCACATGCAGGCTGTTCTGAATTTCCCCGATCTGTCGCCCGAATTGTTCTCGATCTCGCTGTTCGGGATGGAGTTCGCTTTAAGATGGTATGCGCTGGCCTATATCGCGGGCATCCTGATCGCCTGGCGGCTGGCTGTTGTGGCGCTGCGCCGCCCGGTCCTGTGGCCCACAGGCGGCCCGCCGATGAAGCCAGAACAGCTGGAGGATCTGGTCACCTGGATCATTCTTGGTGTGATACTGGGCGGGCGACTTGGCTTTGTGCTGTTTTATCAACCTGCCTATTACCTTTCGCACCCGTTGGAGATTCTGATGGTCTGGCAAGGCGGCATGGCGTTTCATGGCGGTCTGCTTGGTGTAATCCTCGCGTCCCACCTATTTGCCCGTCGCCATAAGATCCCTGCCCTGTTGCTGGGTGATCTGGTCGCCTACACCGTTCCGCCCGGTCTGCTGCTGGGGCGGTTGGCCAATTTCGTGAATGCCGAACTGTGGGGCCGCCCAAGCGAGCTGCCCTGGGCCGTCATTTTTCCCGGCTTTGCCGCGCAGGACTGCCCCGGCGTTGTTGCGGGCATGTGTGCGAGACACCCGTCGCAGCTGTATGAAGCCGCGCTAGAAGGTGTGTTGCTGGGCGCGTTGCTGCTGTGGCTGGTATATCGCAGGGGGGCCTTTCAGAAGCCCGGCCTGATCATGGGCCTGTTTCTGGCGGGGTATGGCGCGTCTCGCTTTATTGTTGAGTTTTTCCGCCAACCGGATGCCCAGTTTGTGTCACCCGGCAACCCGCTGGGGCTGGCTTGGCATGTGGGTGGCTATGGCCTGACCATGGGGCAAATACTGTCATTGCCAATGATCGCGATTGGCCTTTGGTTTGCCCTGCGCGCACGGCGGGCGGCATGAGCCTGACCGATCATCTGGTCGCCCGCATCCGGCAGGATGGGCCAATGAGCGTGGCAGATTACATGGCCGAATGCCTACTACATCCCATGCAAGGCTATTACACTACGCGCGATCCACTCGGGACCAAAGGGGATTTCACCACCGCGCCGGAAATCAGTCAGATGTTCGGGGAACTGATCGGCCTGTCTCTGGCGCAAAGCTGGATGGATCAGGGGCGGCCTGCGCCTTTCACCCTGTGCGAACTGGGACCGGGGCGCGGTACACTGATGACCGATATTCTGCGCGCAACTCGGGCTGTCCCGGGGTTTTACGAGTCCGCTCAGGTCGTGCTGATCGAGGCATCGCCTGTATTGAAACAGGTGCAGGCCGAGACGCTGAAGGATTACGCGCCAACCTGGATCGACAGCGTCGCAGCCCTGCCGGACCAGCCGCTGCTGCTGGTGGCGAACGAATTCTTTGATGCCCTGCCCATTCGTCAGTTCATGCGCGAAGGCGACGGCTGGTGCGAACGTTTGGTGGGCGAACGGGGTGGCTCGCTTCTGTTCGGGCGGGGTCCAAACGGGCCGCAGGTGGCGCTAAATGACAGGCTCACGGATACCAAGGACGGAGATCTAGTCGAACTGTGTGCGGCAGCGATTCCCATTCTGACCGTGATGGCCAGCCGGATCGCCAGCCATGGCGGCGCGGCGTTGATCGTGGACTATGGCGACTGGCATTCGCTGGGTGACACGTTACAGGCCCTGCAAAACCATGAACACGCCGATCCTCTGGCCGCACCCGGTCAGGCCGATCTGACCGCACATGTGGACTTTGAACCTTTAGCCGTTGCAACCCGTGCCTGCGGATGCCGCCACACGCGCCTGACCCCACAGGGCGTGTTTCTGGAACGGTTAGGTATTACCGCACGCGCGCAAACACTGGCAAAGGCGTTGAGCGGATCCGAGCTGGACTCGCTGATCGCCGCACATCGCCGGTTGACGCATCCCGACGAAATGGGAAATCTGTTCAAAGTGATGGGCCTTTTCCCGGCCTATGCCGCCCCACCGCCAGGATTAGAGCCATGACATTGGAAATTCTGACCTCAGACTTGCTGTCGCCGTTGCGCCATGGGTTCTTCACCCGTCGCGGAGGTGCCTCGTCGGGAATATTTGATGGGCTGAATTGTGGCTATGGCTCCTCCGATCAGACCGAAGTTGTGGCGCTGAACCGCAAGCGGGTGGCCGATGCGATGGACGTTGCGCCCGAAGCGATGATCGGCGTGCACCAAGTCCATTCGCCGACAGTTCTGACCGTTGAAGGCCCAGTTGAAGGCAAAAGGCCCAAGGCGGATGCCATCGTCACCGCGACCCCCGGTCTGGCCCTGACTATTCTGACAGCGGATTGTCAGCCGGTCCTGTTTGCCGATCCTGACGCGCAGGTGATCGGCGCGGCCCATGCGGGCTGGCGCGGGGCGCTGGACGGCGTACTTGAGGCTACGTTGGACTGCATGGAGGCGTTAGGGGCCAATCGCAACAACATCAGTGCCGTGATCGGTCCCAGCATTTCCCAACGCGCTTATGAGGTGGGACCCGAGTTTCTAGACGCTTTCATGGCGGATACACCGGACAACACCCAATTCTTTGCAAATGGTCAGGATGACCGGCTGCAATTCGACTTGCCCTCTTTTGGCCTGCACAGGCTGCGGCAGGCCGGTGTAGGACAGGCGGAATGGACCCGGCATTGCACCTATTCCGACCCGGATCGGTTCTATTCCTATCGCCGTTCAACACACGCGAAACAAGCCGATTACGGCAGGCTGATCTCAGTCATAAGATTGTGATTTTGGCCCAGATTTAGACCCCTCGCCACTTTTCCGCCACATTTGTTGTGTTTACCGGAATCAAGAATCGTAACGAGTTTTGCCAGTCATCAGATGTGTATCTGACGTTCGTGTTTCGAACGCTGGCGTGTTGAGTGAAAGGAGTGTGAAGCTTCTATTTTTTGTCTGCAATTCATCCCGGATAAGCCTTATCCGCGCCGCAAATGGGCGTCACAAAAGGTTCAAACAGGATGCGGGAATGACCTTCCCGAACAAGGCAGGACAAAAAACATGAAACCCAAATCTCGCTTTCTCAAAGCCATGGTCGCCGCCACGCGGGATCAGAAGCTGGAAATGCCATGGAAACGGGTTTCAAGCCATTCTGTCAGGGTCGCAAGCCGTATCGCGGCTCGACGCTGAGACAGAAACGCCCCGAGACCAAGCTGCCGGTCTAAAAAGGGCGATAACGCATCAGGCATACTCCGGCTTGATGTGTAATGGGGCGCGAGCGAGAGGTTCGTGACCTGATCAGGAGTTGTGTGTGCGGGCAATTTTCGCCCGTGAAGTACGAGTTTGTCTGGGGGGTCAATGTGTTGACCATTGGAAAGCGAGATTTCGTCGCCATACGGGGCATAGCAGCCACCGTCCAAGGGTCTTCCATTTGTTTCAAGACAAAGAACCTGTTCGTCAGGTGGGCCTGTACGGGGGTACGCCAGGCCTGTTCGGACATTTGAGGGGACGGAAAATTTATGACTATTCCTAATTCATTGGCCCGAGCGGCCAGAAATGCCATCGAAACGTCGGCCATGCTGCGGGAAGCACCGCGGCCGGTCACAAAACCCAAGGCGCAATTGCGCCGTTACGAAGTCAGCAGCCTGCTGCCAAACGGCGACGTGTCTCAGACGCGCCACATCGCACCCGCTCTGCCGATGTTCGAAGATGCCTTTTGCGCTTTTTCACGCGGATCGCTGGTTGAAACGGAACACGGGCCAGTTGCAATCGAGGACCTGATGCCAGGGGATACGGTTCTGACGCAGGACGGCAACTCGCAAACTGTTCTTTGGAAGGGGTCGGTCACTCTGATTCCGGGCCGCGAGGATTCTCGAGGGCGGACACGCCCACTGACGCGGATCATGCCGGATACATTCGGAATGCAGAAACCGATGTCAGGTGTAATCGCCGGGCCTGCAGCGCGAATCGTCGGCGCTCCGGCGCATTTACGGCACCTTCATGGTGGGGAACCGATTCTCACACGGGTCTCTGAGTTTCAGGATGGAATGGGTGTGATTGAAACAATGCCGCCCACGCCGGTTGAACTGTTTCACATTTGCCTGAAACGGCATTCCGTTATTCGTGTAGATGGTTTACAGTTCGAAACATATCACCCAGGTGTGAACGCGGTTCGCATGATCAGCCATTCGTTGCGGTCGATCTATTTGAACCTGTTTGCGCATATCGAGTCGCTCAACGATTTTGGCCCGTTGCTGATGCCGCGTACCGGAGATGGAGAGATCGACGCGATGTCAGCCTGAGTGTGATTATGTTTACTGCATTATGGGGGGCATCATGCAGCTGGTACTAAGTTGGGTTCTATCCCTTGCGGTGGCTGCGATGCTGCCACCAAACACCGCACAGCCGAAACGTGTAGGCGTTACGCCATCCGGTTCATACGTTCTTCCAGAACGTCGAACGGCACGCCTGGCTCGTCTTTTGCGCCGCGGATAACAAGCGATGTCTTGACGCTGGCCACGTTGGGCGTGGTCAGCAGTTCACTGGTCAAAAACTGCTGAAAGCTGCTAAGATCGGGTGCGACGCATTTCAGGATAAAGTCGACCTCGCCATTCAGCATGTGGCATTCCCGGACCAGCGGCCATTCGCGGCAGCGGTCCTCGAACGCGCGCAGTTCGGTTTCGGCCTGACTGTCCAGCCCGACCATGGCAAATACCTGCACTTCAAAGCCCAACTCACGCGAATTGACCTCGGCGTGGTAGCCAGTGATGTAGCCGGAGTCCTCAAGCGTGCGCACCCGGCGCAAGCAAGGCGGAGCTGAGATACCCACTCGTTTGGCCAGTTCAACATTGGTCATGCGACCGTCTGCCTGCAATTCCGCCAGAATCTTGCGATCAATTTCATCCAGCCGAGTCGTGACCATAAAATGCTCCTGATTTTTGCGGTTCTTATATCAGCCCCCTAGGCGCGCGCAATAATGTTTCGCACATGCGCAATTTTCTTTATTTTCAAATCGCTCAATTCCTTCCGATGCAGTGCCGGGGGTCACAATCAGGATGGGGGTTTAAGCCGGGCCGGTCGGTCGCTATATCGGGGCGACGGGCCAAAGGCCCACTTCAGGCAATTCGAGCGGGGATAGCATGGCCGACACACGACACACCAAGGTTCTGATCATCGGGTCAGGGCCCGCGGGATACACCGCGGGCGTTTACGCAAGCCGCGCCATGCTGGAGCCCATTCTGGTCCAGGGGATTGAGCCCGGTGGCCAGCTGACGACAACGACCGAGGTCGAGAACTGGCCCGGCGACACCGAGGTACAGGGCCCGGACCTGATGGTGCGGATGCAGGATCATGCCAAAGCCATGGGTTGTGAAGTGATCGGCGACATCATCAGCGATCTGGACCTCAGTCAGCGGCCCTTTACGGCCAAAGGCGACAGCGGCACCACCTATACAGCGGATGCGGTCATTCTGGCGACCGGCGCGCGCGCGAAATGGCTGGGCCTGCCGTCGGAAGAGAAATTCAAAGGCTTTGGCGTTTCTGCCTGTGCCACCTGCGACGGGTTCTTCTATCGCGGCCAGGAAATCGTGGTCATCGGTGGCGGCAATACCGCTGTGGAAGAGGCCCTGTTCCTGACCAACTTTGCCAGCAAGGTGACTCTGATCCACCGCCGGGATGAATTGCGGGCAGAAAAGATCCTGCAGGATCGGTTGATGAAGAACGAAAAGATCGAACCCCTATGGTTCCACCAGTTGGAAGAAGTGATCGGCACCGACGCGCCTTTGGGCGTGGAGGGCGTTCGGGTCAAGCATGTCAAAACCGGCGAGATCACTGAAATCCCGTGCAAGGGCGTCTTTGTCGCCATCGGCCATGCCCCCGCGAACGAGTTGGTCAAGGACACGCTGGAAACGCATATGGGCGGCTATGTCATCACCAAGCCGGGAACAACCGAAACTTCCGTTCCGGGCGTATTTGCGGCTGGTGATCTGACGGACCACGTTTATCGTCAGGCTGTCACAAGCGCCGGAATGGGCTGCATGGCGGCACTGGATGCCGAGCGGTTCCTCGCAGAAAACGAATAGAGCGAACCCGGAAACTCAACGATAGCGCCCCGAGGTTTCAGGGGGCGCTGTCTTAAATTAACTGCAATGCGATCATGAAGGACATTCAGCAGCAACTGCCATTCCCTTGACCCTCAGGCGGCAGCGTATCAGGATTATCCTGAGCACAGCGAAAGATGGGTGAGCATTTGAACAACGCTCTTTGGCGCGGCGGGTGGTCAACCCGACTAAGGATCGGCAGTGGTCTTGTCCTGTTTGTCTTCGCATTTTTTCATTTCATTAACATAGGCTTGGGCCTGTTTCACACCGATTACCTGCACGGGATGCAGGACGGTCGCAAAGAGGTGACGCGCCACAATGCGATGAGCGTGCTTCTCTACACGGCGCTGTTCGTACATGCCGGTCTGGCCCTCGTGTCTATCGCGCAACGCCGAACCCTGCGTATGCCTTTCAGCACAGGTCTTCAGGTGGTGTTGGGGCTACTGATCCCCTTGCAACTGATCTCGCATATTGTTCATACGCGGGTCGCGCATGAGGTTTATGACGTCAACGACGAGATGGGATACATCATTATCCTGATGTGGCCGAGCATTGCAGTCTGGACGCAAAGCGCACTGCTGCTGATTGTCTGGGTGCATGGCTGCATCGGTCTGCACATGTGGCTGCGGCTGACCAAATGGTGGTCGAATGCCGTACCTTATCTGATCGGCATGGCTGTCTTTGTGCCTCTGTTCGCACTGGCTGGCCTGTTGACCGAAGGCCGCCGCATCTGGGCCGATTTTGCCGACGAGTTTTTGCGCGAACAGTACATCGACCATTACAACTGGCCCTCTCCCGAAGCCTTTCAGACACTGTTCAGCGTCAAGGACAACGCCCTGACGGCCTTTTGGTTGGCACTGGGCGCAACGGGTCTGGTGTTCATCGGGCGCAAATTTTGGCGACGCAGGCATTCCGTGCGCGTCACCTATGCCAGAGGGCCCGATGTGGTCGCGGAAAAGGGCATGACTTTACTTGAGATCTCGCAAGCAAACGGCGTGCCTCATGCGGCTTTGTGCGGCGGCAAAGGGCGCTGCACCACATGCCGCGTCATTGTCGAGAACGGAGGCGATGCCCTGCCCCCGCCCAACGACGTAGAGGCACGCAGTCTGGCTGCTGTCGGCGCGTCTCCTCAGACGCGGCTGGCCTGCCAGATACGTCCGTCCGAGCCGACCACCGTATTTCGCGTTTTCCGACCGGATGGCGGGCGATTTCGCGGGCACGCTAGCCAGGGACAGGAGCGCCAACTGGCTGTTCTGTTTCTGGACATGCGCGGCTTTACCGCGCGAACCACGGGACAACTGCCCTATGATATCGTTTTTTTGCTGAACCGGTTCTTTGATGCGGTGGTGCCCGCCATTACCGATGAAGGAGGCATCGTGGACAAGTATATGGGTGACGGGCTGCTGGCGGTGTTTGAAAAACCTGGTGCTGCGGCATCAGCCCGCGCCGGACTGAACGCAGCGGTGGATATCAGCCATGCGTTGGACATGTTCAACGAACAGCTCGAAGCTGAAGGCAGCCCCGGCATTCGCATCGGCATGGGCCTGCACCTGGGGGATCTGGTCGTGGGTGAAATCGGCGCGCAGGGCCATGCCGCAAAGACGATCATTGGTGACGCGGTCAATGTGGCCAGCCGACTGGAGAGCGAAACCAAGGCGCTGGGGGTGGAACTTTTGGTTTCGGAAGAATTATTGCGCGCAGCGGGTGTGGATGTACCGCACGCTGAGATCCGGCCATTCGAACTGCGCGGAGTTTCCCAGCCGATTCCCGCGCTTCCGATAGCCCGGGCCTCACAGATTGGAATTCAGCGCCAAAGAAAGGAACAGTCATACTCTGCATGACCAAATTCGTTCCATTTCGAGGAACCGGATCATCTGTGGAGTCGCCGCGATAGAAATTTCTTCCAATTCTGAAAAAATCAGCGCATATCCTCCTTTGTTTCATTGACGCCAGTGGACTTCGTCCATCAGTCGGTGCAAATGCCCTGACAACGCCCAATATCCACTGGCAATTCAACACTGCGATAAGAGTATTCAAATGACGATGTTAAGCAATCTGGCCCCAATTCCTGAACTCTTCGTGTCGTATGACTCGGCGCAAAAGCTCAAGGTCGAAGCGACAGATCTGACCAGCTGGGACCTGAGCCCGCGCCAAATCTGCGACCTTGAACTTCTGATGAATGGCGGATTCAACCCGCTGAAAGGGTTCCTGAGCGAAGTCGACTACGACAACGTGGTCGAGAATATGCGTTTGGCCGATGGAACGCTGTGGCCGATGCCGATCACACTGGATGTCAGCGAAGATTTTGCCCAAGGCATCGAGCTGGGTCAGGACATAGCCCTGCGCGATCAGGAAGGCGTGATCCTGGGCACCATGACCGTCACTGACTGTTGGACTCCTGACAAGGCGCGCGAAGCCGCCAAAGTGTTCGGCGCCGATGACGATGCGCACCCCGCCGTAAACTACCTGCACAACGTTGCAGGTAAGGTCTATCTGGGTGGTCCGGTCGTTGGAATCCAACAGCCTATTCACTATGACTTCCGCGGCCGCCGCGATACGCCAAACGAGCTGCGCGCTTACTTCCGCAAGCTGGGCTGGCGTCGGATCGTTGCGTTCCAAACCCGCAACCCCTTGCACCGCGCGCATCAGGAACTGACCTTCCGCGCCGCAAAGGAAGCGCAGGCCAACCTGCTGATCCACCCGGTTGTCGGCATGACCAAGCCGGGCGACGTTGATCACTTCACCCGTGTGCGTTGTTATGAGGCGGTGCTGGACAAATATCCGGCCTCGACCACGTCGATGTCGCTGCTGAACCTGGCGATGCGTATGGCTGGCCCGCGCGAGGCGGTCTGGCACGGACTGATCCGCGCCAATCACGGTTGCACGCACTTTATCGTTGGCCGTGACCATGCAGGCCCCGGCAAGAACTCGGCGGGTGAAGACTTCTATGGCCCCTATGATGCGCAGGAGTTGTTCCGCCAGTATCAGGATGAAATCGGCGTCGAGATGGTTGATTTCAAGCACATGGTCTATGTGCAGGAACGCGCGCAGTACGAGCCGAATGACGAGATTCTCGACAAGGATGATGTCACGATCCTGAACATTTCGGGCACCGAACTGCGCCGTCGTCTGGCCGAAGGTCTGGAAATCCCCGAATGGTTCAGCTTCCCTGAGGTTGTGACCGAACTGCGCAAGACCAAGCCACCGCGCAGCCAGCAGGGCTTCACCGTGTTCTTCACTGGTTTCTCGGGTTCGGGCAAGTCGACCATTGCCAACGCGTTGATGGTCAAGCTGATGGAGATGGGCGGCCGCCCCGTGACGTTGTTGGATGGCGACATCGTGCGGAAGAACCTGTCGTCGGAACTGGGATTCTCGAAAGAGCACCGCGATCTGAACATCCGACGCATCGGCTATGTGGCATCCGAGATCACCAAGAACGGCGGTATCGCCATCTGTGCGCCCATCGCGCCCTACGCCACCACCCGCCGGGCGGTTCGCGAAGAGATCGAACAGTTCGGTGCCTTCTGCGAGATCCACGTCGCGACCACCATCGAGGAATGCGAACGCCGCGACCGCAAGGGCCTGTACAAGCTGGCACGCGAGGGCAAGATCAAGGAATTCACCGGCATCTCGGATCCATATGACGTGCCGCAAAACCCGGAGCTGCGCGTCGAGACCGAGAATGTCGAGGTCGACAACTGCGCCCACCAGGTTCTGCTGAAACTGGAAAGCATGGGCCTGATCGCTGCAAGCTGACGCCAGCGAACCAAGACTTTTCGGCCTCCGGTTTCCGGGGGCCGTTTTTGTTTGTCCTGATTGACAAGCGCTGCCTGGATTGGTGCTGTGCGACAAGAAACAGGGTGAAATTTTGCCGTGACACACAGATTGCCCACCATTGCCAGTTTCTGGTTCGGATCCGATCTGAGCTGGCTGGAGCAGCTGTGTATTCAGTCTTTTCTGGATCAGGGGCACGCGTTCGATCTGTATCTTTCTCACGAAGTTCAGGGCATCCCCGCGGGTGTTCACACACGCCCGGCAAGCGAAATTTTCTGGCCCCCACCCTATCCTCTACAACCGGACGACCGGCAGGGTGTGGCTGTGTTCTCTGATATTTTCCGGCTGCATCTGATGCGTCGGAGCGATGCCATTTGGGTCGATCTTGATGCCTATTGCGTACGGGCTTTTCGCTCATTTTCGGACTGGGTGTTTGCGCACTCCAAAACGAATGATTTCCCGACAGGTGTTCTGCGGCTGCCACAGAACTCACAGACGCTTGCGCTGATGTTGGATTTCGTGATGTCGGCTAACCCAACCCAGCCTTGGCGCGGTCGGCAAGTGAGGCGGCACAATCGCGAGCGGATTGCAAAGGGCGAAAGCTGGGGCATCGAATCTCTGCCCTGGGGCAGTTCCGGGCCCAAAGCCTTTGGACACTTCCTGCGCCAAACTGGTGAAGACAGTCACGCGATGGCGGCCAAATCCCTCTATCCGTTGGCACCAGCCGAGCTTTGGAAACTGCATGATCCGAACGTGGTGCCGGACGAGATCGAAGGAGAGGCTACGCATTCGGTCCATTTCTATGGCCACCAGAAAAAACTGCTGGCTATCCAACTGGCTGGTTTACCGGTTCCGGGATCTTATCTGGACACGCTTTGTACCCGACACGGGATTGACCCTCGAGCCGCCCCGATCAAACCACTGGATTGGATGCGACCCGCTCCACGGGTCTAGGGGCAGGATACTATTTCGATTCCCGGCCTACGATCGCCTTGCCCGGCCCCTCAACGCACATCCTCTGGCAGATCGACTTGCCCGCGCATCAGGATATGTCCCTCACCAGCGACCCTGATTCCAGTCATGGCGTCCGCCGGGCCAACGCGGGTAACAGTGGCTTGTCCGGGGCGGCCCATGTCGTGCCCCTGTTCCGCGATGAAGTTGTCTTTGGCCATCAGGTCATATTTCCAGAGATACGCTGCCATGGCCCCGGTGGCAGATCCGGTGAACGGGTCTTCGGGCGGGCTGGGTGGGGCCAGAAGCAGGCGCGAGAACGTATCACCTGCGTCGGTGGCCCCTTGTAACGTCACAAGAAACGGTTCGGCCATATCCGAACCTGAAAAGCCCGCAGCCTCCGCCACTTTTCTCAAAGGACCTTCAACCAGTTGAGCCGCGCGCAAAGCGGTATGGTCGCGCAGGACGGTGATGCAGAACGGTAATCCGGTCGATACAAGCTGCGGCTGTGAGATAATGGCGTCAGGCGGCAGGTTTACGGCTGCGGCCACCAGATCGGCAGGCACATGCGGGCCGAATTGCGGGGCAACCTGGGTCATTTCAATCTGCGCGCCTTGCAGTCGAATCGACACTATCCCTGCACCGGTTTCCAGCGTCAGGCTCTCGCCCTCAATCATCCCGCGAGACCGCATGGCAGCGACGGTGGCAATTGTTGGATGCCCAGCAAAGGGAATTTCCCGGCTGGCCAGAAAATACCGCACGCGGATATCAGCAATGTCGGATGGTCCGGTAAAGGTGCATTCGACCAGGGAGGTTTCGCGCACATAGGCCATGCAGACCTGTTCGGACAGATGCGCGCCGTTATGAACCACGGCGCATCCGTTTCCGCCAAAGGCGCGGTCGCTAAAGGCGTCTACCCAATCGAATTCGAACCAGCTCATGCGATAAAATCCTGACTGAACATCCCGGCAGATTTCGCCGATGCTCATGTGTTGCGCGTGTCGCTGAGAATGTCACGCCCCAAAAGGCGTTGGTGGGCCGTTCAGTGAACGGCCACCGGGGACAGGTCATGCTGACGCGCCAGCACAAAGGCCAGCTTGCGGTCGGCCACAAGCGCCAGTTGCTGCCCATCGGAATCATGTACAGCATAAAGCTGATCCAGGTCCCCTGCCTGATCGCGCAGATCACGCGGCAGATCGGCGACCTCGACTGTTTTTACATAAACAATACGGTCGCCTTCGGTGTTGATTTCAATCGGTGTGTTCATTGCTCTTACCCCTTCCGTATGTTGATGGTCTGCACCACGGTTTCCGGCACGGCGCGGGTCAGATCCACATGAAGCAGACCGTTTTCCATGATCGCCTCGCCCACTTCGACACCGTCAGCCAGCACAAACATGCGCTGAAATTGACGCGCCGCAATGCCGCGATGCAGGAATATGCGCCCCTCGCTGTCGTCGCGTTGACGGCCCCGGATCACCAGTTGGCGATCCTCGATGGTGATCGACATGTCCTCTTCGGCGAACCCCGCCACCGCAAGGGTGATGCGGTAGGAAAAGTCCGAAGTCTGTTCGATGTTATAGGGCGGATACCCTTCGTTGCCAGCCTTTGCAGACCGTTCCAGAAGGCGTTCCAACTGCTCGAACCCCAAAAGATGCGGGTATGAGCCCAAGGTAAGTTTCGACACGTATTTTCGTCCTTTATTGTCAAAGCGACGTGGTGTGCGGCCCCGTTCTGGCAACCGCCTGTAATAGAATATGGGAAGAAACCAGGATGTCCACAAGGTCTGGCGCGATAACCTCTTACACACTATCCTGTTGGGTAAGCACCACAACAAACCCGAGTCACCAATGAACGCGCCCACCGATCTTTCGATGAAAACAGATGAAGTTCTGCGGGTCGAGCTGGAGGTTTTCCGCCGCCAGCACCGCGATCTGGATGAAGCGATTGAAGCGCTGCATGACCGGGGCACTGCTGATCAGCTGACGTTACGGCGGCTGAAAAAAGAGAAACTGCGCCTGAAAGACATCATCCGCATCATCGAAGACCGCCTGACCCCCGATATCATCGCCTGAACACCCTGCAGCGCATTGCCAGAGAACCGGATTTGGCTATAGTGCGCGCTCTTTCTGAGCGCAGGGACAAAAGCGGATGAGCGATGTGAAAGTGGGGATCATCATGGGCAGCCAGTCGGACTGGCCCACGATGAAAGAAGCGGCAGATATTCTGGATGAATTGGGCGTCGCTTATGAAAAACGTATCGTGTCGGCCCACCGCACGCCAGATCGGCTGTGGGACTATGGCAAGACCGCCGTATCGCGCGGTTTGCACGTGATTATCGCGGGCGCTGGTGGCGCCGCGCATCTGCCGGGCATGATGGCATCAAAAACGCGGGTGCCGGTTATTGGTGTGCCGGTGCAGACCCGCGCCCTGTCGGGTGTGGACTCGCTTTATTCCATTGTGCAGATGCCCAAGGGTTTTCCGGTGGCAACCATGGCGATCGGGTCCGCTGGGGGTGCCAATGCCGGCCTGATGGCGGCGGGTATTCTGGCACTGCAGGATACGGCATTGGCCAATCGGTTGGATGCATGGCGCGAAGCTCTGTCGGCTTCGATCCCCGAGGAGCCTGTCAATGACTGAAGCACTGCAAACCGGCGCGGTAATCGGGATTTTGGGGGGCGGTCAGCTGGGTCGGATGCTGTCTGTGGCGGCCTCCAGACTGGGCTTTGTCAGCCATATATATGAGCCGGGCGCAAACCCACCCGCTGGGCAGGTTGCGGATCGGGTCACAACGGCGTCTTATGACGATGTCAACGCCTTGAAAGCCTTTGCCGATGCAGTGGATGTCATCACCTATGAGTTCGAAAACATCCCGACAGAAGCTCTGGACATTTTGGAAGCCCACCGCCCGATCCGTCCCGGGCGCGAGGCACTGCGGGTCAGCCAGGATCGTTTGACAGAGAAGAATTTTCTGCAAAACCTGGGTCTGAAAACGGCTCCGTTTGCCGATATTGCCGACCTGAACAGCCTAAACGCTGCGATCGAACAAATAGGGACGCCTGCAATCCTCAAGACCCGCCGCTTTGGCTATGACGGTAAGGGCCAAGCCCGTCTGCGTAACCCTGAAGGTGCAGGGGCTGCTCTGGCCGATATGGCCGGTGCGCCTGCAATTCTGGAAGGGTTCGTGGATTTCTCGCACGAGGTGTCGATCATCGCAGCACGCGGGCTGGATGGTCAGGTGGCCTGTTTCGATCCGGGCGAGAACGTGCACCGAGACGGTATCCTGCACACCACCACCATCCCCGCCCGCCTGTCCCCTGCCCAGCGCACCGACGCAATCCTTCTGGCGGCCAACATCCTGAACGCATTGGAGTATGTCGGTGTCATGGGGGTTGAACTGTTCGTGACACCCGGCGGTCTGATCGTGAACGAGATCGCACCGCGTGTGCATAATTCGGGCCACTGGACGCAGAATGGCTGTGCCGTGGATCAATTCGAACAGCACATCCGTGCGGTTGCGGGCTGGCCCCTGGGGGACGGACAACGTCATTCGGATGTAGTGATGGAAAACCTGATCGGCAACGACATGGACCGCGTGCCCGAACTGGCCCGCGAGCGAGACGTGGCGCTGCATCTTTACGGCAAGGCCGAGATCAAAGCCGGGCGCAAGATGGGGCATTTCAACCGTATCAAACGCTGAGAGTATCGCGCAAATGCGCGACGCTTTCGGCGAGAGTATTTGGGAAAAGATGAAGACTTTTTGTGCCTAGCCCACAAACCGTGCGGCGATGTCACCTGACATATAGCTGACGCGCCCACCGGACATGGTTGCCGCGACCCGATGGGTTTCCGCATCCAGTATGACCAGATCTGCGCGATTGCCCACGGCCAGCGTGCCCCGGTCTTGCAAGTCCAGCACCCGTGCGGGACCGGATGAGATCAGCGCCCATGCACTGGCCAGATCCAGCAAGCCGGTTTTGGTCAGCATCAGCGCCGCACGGCGCGGGCTGGGATAATGGTAATCCGAGGCCAACGCATCGCAGAGTCCCATGGCAATCAGCTCGACTGCACTTGCGTTGCCTTTATGCGATCCACCCCGCACCACATTGGGGGAACCGAGGATGATGTGATCCCCGGCGGAACGCGCGGCCTCAGCAGCCTCAAGCGTTTCCGGGAACTCGGAAATGTAGACGCCAAGATCGCGCCACCAGGCCCTTGTTTCAACGGTTGCGTCATCATGGCTGCCGAGACGTATGTCCATCTCTTTAAGGTCAGAACACAGCACTTCGACCGCTGCGGGCACTTCGTGCCTGCGGGCGTGCAAGTTGAGCAACATCTCAAAATGCGCATCCGGATTGCGCCCGGCCTTCAACGCCTGCCCGGTCAGGCGCGGCGGTTTTTTGCCCTGTGCCAAACGATCATGTGGCAGGTGATCATTGAAAACCACGTACGGCACCTGCCAATCGGCGATGCGGCGGGCCAGACCGTCGTAGTCCTCGAGCATATTGGTCTCGAACCGCAATTGCGGGATCAGATCGGTGACCGTGCTGTCCTTAACGGCAGCAATGGCCTGAAAAACCTGCGCGGCAAATTCCGGACCCCGCACACCGCCTTCCCAGCTGTAGAATTGGGCGAGCACTGCGGTGGTAATGCCGTTTGCAGCAAGCTCGGTTTCGACCGACAGAATACCTTCATTCATCTGCTTCATCGCGCCCCGGCGCGGTGCGATATGGCGTTCGAACCCGTCCCCATGCAGGTCGATGATGCCGGGCAGGACAAGATATCCGGTCAGATCGATCCTGCGCCCCGTAGACTCTTCCTGTATTCCGCCGTCGGCAATGGTCAGATCAGCGCAGGACAAGCCCTCGCCCGGCAACAGTACTTCTGCGCCGGTCATAGTCAGCTCTAATGAGGTCATCTTGTGGGCTCCGAATCCGGCTCCGAGCAATCCTGCCCTATACAAATCTCGTCTATTAATTCCATCACACCGTCCAGCCAAGTGATCTGCGGATCGAACTGGCCAAATTCAATGAAGTGCAGCACCTGAGCCATTACGCGCGGGTTGTTCATCATGAAGGTATGGGTCACGGGCAAGACAAGATGATCGGCCATGCCCTCAACCTTGGTGCTTTCGACCGAAACCTTGCCATCATCAGGCCCGTCGATCAGCGAGGAAAACACGAGGTTCAGGGATTCGTCCCCTGCAATGACCCCCAGTTCGAAATCCACCGGAGGTAGCCGTCGGGGGATACCTTCTGGGCCTGTACTCAGTTGCAGGCCTGCTGGACCGTTCAGATATCCGAACACCTCCCACGCGCTGAGTTCGTCGACCAGCTGACTGCCTTGATTAGGTGGGCCCAGCATGACGGCGCGGCCCATGTTGGAGGGGTGATGATCCTTGAGCCAATACCGCAGCAGGATGCCGCCCATGGAATGAGCCACAACATTAACTTTATCTTCTCCGCACGCGGCAAAGGCGTCCGGAAGGGTCTGTTCAGCCAATTCCGGAATGCCAATTTCGGTCGAGGGGTATCCGTGGCGCACAACGGTGTAGCCATGTGCCTCGAACAACTCCTCCATCACCGCAAACGAAGCCTCGGTCCGGGCAAGCCCATGCAGCAGCACCACGCATTTCGCGCTGGCGGCAAACGGGAAAAGGCACAAAAGCAAGGCGGTCAGAAGTCTCATAACCGCCAGATAAAGCCTATGAGCCGCTGATGAAAGACCTAGCTCTGTTGACGTCGCAGCACGGCCAGCGCGATACCGCCCAGAACCAGCGACGCTCCGATGATCAGCCGGACACTCGCGCTTTCGCCCAGCAGCGCGACACCCCCCAGGATCGCGATGACAGGCACGCTGAGTTGGACCACAGCCGCAACTGTTGGCGCAAGGTTCGGCAGCACGCGATACCACAGGGCATATCCCAATCCCGAAGTGATGCCCCCCGACACAGCCGCCAGCAGATATCCAAACCCGGTCATGTGCCACTCTGCTCCAGTGGCCAGTAGAGCCAAAGCTGTAACAGGCAAAGCAATGATGAAATTCGCAGCCGTGCCCTGCAGGGCGTCAGGCTCGGATCGTCCGGCCAAAGAATAAACGGCCCAACCAACACCGGCAGCGACCATCAAAGCGGTACCCACCGGGTCAACCCGCACCGTGCCCGAGGGCCACAGCACATAGGCCAGCCCTCCCAATGCGATGGCCGCCCCTGCCAGTTGCTGTCGGGTGGGCAGAGTGCCTGACACAGCGGTAATACCGAACATTGTGATCTGCACAACGGCAAACAGCACCAGCGCCCCCAACCCCGCATCCAGCGTCATGTAGGCGATGGAAAACCCTATCATATAAACAGAGAGCGACCCCGCCCCAATGACCCGCCGACGGTTGCGCAAGGGTACATGCCTGCGGCGCGCCAGCACCAACGCAGTCAAGACCAGCGCGCCCGCGAGTACCCGCACAATCGCAAACCCGGCCGGATCACTGGCGCCACTGTCGATTGCCATCCTGTTAAGGATGGAATTCGCCGCAAAAGCGCACATGGTCAGGGCGGTCAGAAAAAACAGTCGCATGGAACCCGCATATCCGGTTGCCAGCGATA
This sequence comes from Ruegeria sp. CDSA079, assembly GCF_059612245.1. Taxonomy (NCBI): domain Bacteria; kingdom Pseudomonadati; phylum Pseudomonadota; class Alphaproteobacteria; order Rhodobacterales; family Roseobacteraceae; genus Ruegeria; species Ruegeria sp. CDSA079. Next base: position 138,756 of record NZ_JBXWQF010000007.1, read on the forward strand.
TGGACACTCACAATCCATGTACATGCTTACCGCTTTTCATCTTTTCCAAAATACTCCCGCCGGAGGCATAGCCGCAAAGCGGCTATCAACAACGAAACGGGGCCACCCGAAGGCGACCCCGTCTTTTAGCACTATGACTTCCCCTGTCGGCAGCCTGGCGTTACCGCCAAGCACCTGTCGGGCCGTCAGAATTTGCCGAAGCAAATTCGACGTACTTACATCATGCCGCCCATGCCGCCCATGTCGGGCATGCCACCGCCAGGTGCCGCGCCTTCTTTGGCAGGCTTGTCGGCAACCATTGCTTCGGTGGTGACCAGCAGGCCAGCAACCGATGCCGCGTCTTCCAGAGCGGTACGGACAACTTTGGCCGGGTCAATCACGCCGAACGAGAACATGTCGCCATATTCTTCGGTCTGTGCGTTGAAGCCAAAGGCTGCTTCCGAAGATTCGCGAACCTTGCCAGCAACAACCGCGCCGTCGACGCCTGCGTTCTCAGCAATCTGGCGCAGCGGCGCTTCGATTGCCTTGCGAACAATATTGATGCCTGCGTCCTGATCAGCGTTTGCGCCTTTCAGAGAGTCCAGAGCTTTGCCGGCCTGAACCAGCGAAACACCACCGCCCACAACAACGCCTTCCTGAACAGCAGCACGCGTTGCGTTCAGAGCATCGTCAACACGGTCCTTACGCTCTTTCACTTCAACTTCGGTCATACCGCCAACGCGGATAACGGCAACACCGCCTGCCAGTTTGGCAACGCGCTCTTGCAGCTTCTCACGGTCGTAGTCCGACGAGGTTTCTTCGATCTGAGTGCGGATCTGAGCAACACGTGCTTCGATCTCGGCTTTTTCGCCAGCACCGTCGACGATGGTGGTTTCGTCTTTGGTGATTTCGATTTTCTTGGCGGTGCCCAGCATGTCCATGGTGACGGACTCGAGCTTCATGCCCAGATCTTCGCTGATGACCTGACCACCGGTCAGGATTGCGATGTCCTGCAGCATGGCCTTGCGGCGATCGCCGAAGCCCGGTGCTTTGACCGCAGCAATTTTCAGGCCGCCGCGCAGTTTGTTGACAACCAGAGTTGCCAGCGCTTCGCCTTCAACGTCCTCAGCAATGATCAGCAGCGGTTTTTGCGACTGGATCACCTGCTCGAGCAGCGGAACCATCGGCTGCAGCGAGGACAGTTTCTTTTCGTGCAGCAGGATCATGCAGTCGTCGAGTTCTGCGATCATCTTGTCTGCGTTGGTGACGAAGTAAGGCGACAGGTAGCCACGGTCGAACTGCATACCTTCGACAACATCGGTCTCGGTTTCCAGACCTTTGTTTTCTTCGACGGTGATAACGCCTTCGTTGCCAACCTTCTGCATCGCATCTGCGATCTGCTGACCGATTTCGGCTTCGCCATTGGCTGAGATGGTGCCAACCTGAGCAACTTCTGCCGAGTCTTTGACTTCACGCGCCATCTCTTTGATGCCCGCAACAACCTTGGCAGTTGCCAGGTCGATGCCGCGCTTCAGGTCCATCGGGTTCAGGCCAGCAGCAACCTGCTTCAGACCTTCTTTGACGATGGACTGAGCCAGTACGGTTGCGGTGGTGGTGCCGTCACCGGCTTCGTCATTGGTGCGGCTGGCGACTTCTTTCACCATCTGCGCGCCCATGTTTTCGAACTTGTCTTCCAGTTCGATTTCCTTGGCAACCGAAACACCGTCTTTGGTGATGCGCGGCGCGCCAAAGGATTTGTCCAGAACCACGTTGCGGCCTTTGGGGCCCAGCGTCACTTTAACAGCATCGGCCAGGATGTTCACACCTGCCAGCATGCGGTTACGGGCATCGGTGTCAAACTTGACGTCCTTAGCAGCCATGTCGTTTCTCCTTGAGAGATTTGTTTGAGATAAAGCGTATAGAAATCAGAGAAAGCGCGGGGCTTACTCGATGATCCCCATGATGTCGCTTTCTTTCATCATCAGCAGCTCTTCGCCTTCGACGTTGACCTCGGTGCCCGACCATTTGCCGAACAGGATCTTGTCGCCAGCTTTTACAGCCATTGCGATCAGCTCGCCGCTGTCCTTGCGCGCGCCTTCACCGGTCGATACGACCTCACCTTCGCTGGGCTTTTCTTTTGCGCTATCGGGAATGATCAGACCACCAGCAGTTTTTTCGTCGCTTTCGGTACGGCGAACCAGCACGCGGTCATGAAGCGGTTTCAATGCCATCTTTGCAGCTCCTTGGGCTCAAAGTTAGTTTATCCTCCCCTCGCCTTCCGACGAGGCGTTAGCACTCGGAATGTGTGAGTGATAACGACGCATAGCTAGGGAGTCTAAATCTCCGAGTCAACAAGTTGTCAGGGATTTTTTTTGCAAGTCAGATCAGTCAGCCTGTTCCCAGCTGTAGGCCCAGTGCTTTAACCCATCGGCCCCGGAAGACGTAAGTCCGTAGATGCCCTTTTCAACCTTCTCAAACCACCCATAGTGGTTTTCGCGCATAAGCCGGGTGGCGACAGGGACACCAACCGATTTGGCAACCTCGGCCCCCTTTGTTGGACCATTCTCCGCCAGAAACGCCGCACATTTTAGCGCGTCCTGTCGATAGGCGGTCACAATCCCATGCCGTGTGGCACCCCCCGCGTTCGGGTCCCCTCCCAGCCGGTCGAATTCGCGCAGCAGACGCGCAACCTTGGCTTTGTTTTTGCGCGGCGCATAGGGGCCTGGATCACATTGCACTTCGACCGTACCGTCAGCGCGCACGGTGATCAGGCCCAGACCCAACCGTCGACACAGTGCCAGATTGTCCTTCAGTGCCCGTCGGGCGGTTCGGCCCGTGGGCTTGGTGACAGCGATATAGACCTGATCGGTCAGTTTCAGTCGTGTGATGGCCTGGTGGAACAGCGACAGCGTAAACTTCAACTTCAGCTCGACGATCACGGGTTCCTCACCCGCGCGCACCGCAACAATATCAGCTGCCCCGACTTCGCCCTTGACCGTATACCCCTGTCGCTCCAGCAGCGCTTTGATCGGGGGGTAGAGGTCCTGTTCACGGGTCATGGCGTTATGCTACGCAAACTGTGGTGGAATGCCAGCCCATACCTCAGCCGGTGCAATCGAACTTGAAACAACCCGCCCGCCGGTACACTGTCCCCGCAACTCTGGTTTCAAAGGGAATTCACCGATGCGTCTGCTGCCATTCATCATAAGCCTTTTGTTGCCCGCAGTAGCACAGGCTGACTGTGAGGGACGCGACCTGAGAGGGGATCTGTCGCCCGAAGTCCAAGCCGAAGTGCAGGACGCTCTGACAGATACTCTATATCCCGAGGGCAATCATTGGATTGCGACCAAGGACACGACTGTGTTGCATCTGGTCGGCACAATGCACCTGAATTACCCGCAGATGGACGGCATCGTCGAACGCTTGACGCCAACACTTACACGGGCCGATGCTTTCTACTTTGAAATTCGCCAGGATGAAATGAAAGCCTGGGAACGGGAACTGGCAGCGGACCCGAGCCCGGTCCTGATCACCTCGGGCCCCACACTTATCGACCTGATTCCCGAAAAAGAATGGGCCACCCTTTCCGCGGCATTGGCTGATCGCGGCATTCCAAGCTGGATGGGGGCCAAGATGCGCCCTTGGTTTTTGAGCATGACGCTGGCTTTGCCGGCCTGCATCATACAGGACCCCGACAAAACCAATGGGTTGGACGCACGTCTGGCGCAGCTGGCCGAAGAACACAGCATCCCGCAATATTCATTGGAAAGTGTCGAGGACCTGATGACCATGTTCGACGCCTATTCGATAGAGGAACAGGCGCAATCACTCGCGCGGATGGCCGGGACCTTCCAGAATGTCGAAGATCAGATGGAAACCATGGCGAACTCGTATTTCGAGGAAAAACACGCCGAGGTCTTTGTGCTTGGACGTATTCTGGGGCAAGAGCTTTCCGGTTTGAGCGATGCCGAGTTTGAAGCCGAGTGGGCGGCGTTTGAACAGCAGTTGCTGGTTGAACGAAATGCCAACTGGATGGAACATATATTGCGGATCAAGGATCAGACAGCCGTCATTGCGGTGGGGGCTGGCCACTTTAGCGGTGACCATGGCCTGCTGAACCAGTTAGAGCAGGAAGGATTCATGCTGAAACGGGCTGCATTCTGAATTGGCGGGCATATAGCAGACTAAGCGTCGCAGACCGGTGGCCGCGACGTGACAACCGCGTTTACCCACACTATAACGCGCGCAAATTTCCAATCCGCAGGACGCTGACATGACAACGCTAGTATTTGGCCACAAATCCCCTGACACCGACTCCACAGGCTCGCCGATCCTGTGGTCGTGGTATTTGAACGAGATCAAGGATGAGCAGACCGAGCCCGTTCTGCTGGGCGAGCCCAACACCGAAGCAGCCTTTATGCTGGATAACTGGGACCTGCCCAAACCGCGCATCATCGAAGATCTGGCCGCGGATACCCCAGTGATCATCGTCGACACCAACAACCCGGCTGAATTGCCCGCCAGCATCAACGATGCGGATATTCGCGCTATCATCGACCACCACAAACTGGTCGGCGGTCTGGAAACCAAAGGTCCGATCGACATCACCGTGCGCCCGCTGGCCTGCACCGCAACTATCATGGTCGACTTGATGGGTGAAGATGCGGCCAAAATGCCCGACGCCATCAAAGGCGCGGCTCTGACCTGCATTCTGTCTGACACGCTGGAATTCCGCTCGCCTACAACAACCGCTCATGACCGTGCGGTGGCAGAACGGCTGGCGGCTGAGCTTGAGCTGGATATCTCGGCCTATGCAGCCGACATGTTCGCGGCGAAATCTGACGTGTCGTCCTTTTCGGACGCCGAGCTGATCCGCATGGATAGCAAGGAATACCAAGTCGACGGCACCAAATTCCGCGTCTCGGTTCTGGAAACGACCGCGCCTGACGTCGTGCTGGACCGCAAGGCCAGCCTGGCAGCATCGATGGTGGACGTGGCGTCAGAGGACGGTGTCGATCAGGTTCTGCTGTTCGTGGTCGATATCCTGAACGAAGAAGCCACGCTGCTGGTTCCCAACGATCTGGTCAAAACCGTCGCCGAGAAAAGCTTTGACGCAACCGTTGATGGTGATGCCGTCGTCCTGCCAGGCGTCATGAGCCGCAAAAAGCAGATCATTCCGAACCTGAAAGTCTGATCGTTTGATCATCCAGTACGAAAGGCGCCCGTTTTGGGCGCCTTTTTTCTTTCGCGCAAGGCATTTGCCAGAACGGCATCGATTGTTAGGTTGGTATTGGACGCAAAGCTTAAACCGGGTCAGACAAGCAAAATGGTCGTTCGTAGTCTCAGTATAACCAAGGGTATTCTTCGCTTCGAAGGACCAGACAAGTTTGCTTACTGGCGTCGGTTTGCGATGTTGCTGACTTTGTCGGTCGTGATCGCCACCATGGGTATGCTGCGCAACTCCGGAGCCGTCGTGATCGCAGCTATGCTGGTGGCGCCACTTATGACCCCAATTCTTGGCGTGGCGGCAGCCATGGTTATGGGCTGGCTGCAACGTGCAGCGGTTCTGGCCCTTACGGTTTGTCTGGCCGCCGTGGCCTGTGTGCTGATGGCGTGGTTTATGGTTTATGTCGCTGATGTTCCTCGCGGCATTGCAATCCCGGATCAGGTGCTTGCACGCACCGATCCCGGTACCGAAGACCTGATCGTTGCGCTCGCCGCCGGTGTGGCCGGGGCCTATGTTCAGATCAACAAATCCGAACTCAGCCTTTTGCCCGGAGCCGCAATAGGCGTTTCCCTGGTTCCACCGCTCTCTGCTTCGGGCGTTCTGTTATATTTTGGCGAACCCGCCGAAGCCTATGAGGCAGGGTTGCTGTTTGCCACCAACCTTGGCGCGATCATCCTTTCCGCCTGTACGGTTTACCTGATCTATGCCGCGCGGTCGGTCGTTTTCAGCAAGGGCAAACGCAAGCTCAACTTTACGGCCAGCGTTTTTGTTGCGCTTGCGTTCCTGGTGGTTGTCGTTCTGCAACTCGGAAAGTCCACTTATAATCGCTATCTGGAAACACGGACCGAGGCCCAGCTGGTCGAAGCCATTCGAGAGTGGGCTGACCCGGTTTCGGTCGAAATCATTCGTATCGACGTCAATGCGCGGCGAAAGAAGGTGGATGTTTGGTTGATTGTAGATCTTCCCGCAGAAGCTGCATACAAAGTCTCGTCAGTTGCCTCGCAGATCCCAGAACAACTGCGGGAAACACCGTTGGTGAATGTGCTGCAGGATGAGCTTGGGCCCGGTTACCTTGCTATTGTGCGGTATCAAAGCAGGATTGCTGCGCAAGTTATTCTGGGAACGGACAACGTCCAGCAGGCCCCGGATGTGACAGACGTTACTGAAGAAGAGTAGCAGATTCATCAATTCCTTTGTGCAAAAAGGAATGCGGGATGGTGTTCAGGCCCAAGCTTTGCCATAGCTGTCGCGACCGCGATATCAGACCCAGAGGCCCCCATGACCCAGATCGTTTCCTCGCTTGCCGAGATCTCAGACCGCTATAAGGCGTTGTTTGTCGACCTTTGGGGCTGTGTTCACAACGGCATCACGGCCTACCCCGAAGCTGTTGCGGCTTTGCAGACCTATCGCGCGAAGGGAGGGGTTGTTGTGCTGGTCACAAACTCTCCGAAACCCCGCGCAGGCGTGGCAGAGCAATTGGGGCAGTTCAACGTCCCTGCGGACGCCTATGACACCATCGCCACAAGCGGGGATTCCGCGCGGTCCGCGATGTTCCGGGGCGCTGTCGGACACAAGGTTTATTTCATGGGTGAATGGGAACGCGATGCGGGCTTCTTCGAACCGCTCAAGCTGTTGCATCACCCCATCCACATTGAGCGCGTACCGCTGAAAGAAGCCGAAGGCATTGTCTGCTGTGGTCCGTTCGACACGATGGCCGACCCTGATGTGAACCGGCCCGATTTCCTGTACGCCAAGCAGATGGGCATGAAACTGCTCTGTGCCAATCCTGATATCGTTGTTGACCGGGGCGAAGTGCGGGAATGGTGCGCTGGTGCTTTGGCCAGGCTATATACCGAAATGGGCGGCGAGAGCTTGTATTTCGGAAAACCGCATCCGCCGATCTATGACCTGGCCCGCCGGAGACTGCAGGAATTGGGTAATGATATTCCCGATGGCGACATTCTTGTGATCGGAGACGGCCCCCATACGGACATTCTGGGCGGCATGGGAGAGGGTATTGATTCTCTGTTCATCTCAGGCGGACTGGCCGCGGCCGAGACAAAAACGTCGCATCATCCGCACCATGAATCTCTAACTGCTTATATTGAAAAGGAAAAGATTAATCCAACCTATACAATCGGTCGCTTACGTTAGTCAGAAAAGACTTGATTTTCTGCAGTTGCGAAGTAATAAAGTTGCCAACCTCGGCCAAATGATGGTTTTTTCTTTCACGGCCGATTTCGAGTGAGGGCAACATGTTGGATAATCTTCCACGCGGAACGATCTGTATCGAAGACATCGAAATGGGCATGTCCCGCCACCTGCGCAAAGTGGTGACGGATGAGGACATCGAGATGTTCGCTCAGGTTTCCACCGACCGGAACCCGGTGCATCTGGATGACGACTATGCCCGCGATACGATCTTTGAGGGCCGTATTGCCCACGGGATGCTGACGGCGGGCCTGATCTCGGCCGTGATTGGCGAGCAACTGCCCGGCCATGGCACGGTTTATATGGGTCAGTCCCTGAAGTTCCTGGCCCCTGTGCGCCCGGGAGACATGGTTTATGCCGAGGTGAAAGTGGTCGACATCGACTTTTCCAAGCGCCGCGTCAAGCTGGACTGCCACTGCTCGGTTGAAGGTAAGAAGGTTCTGATCGGTGAAGCGATGGTGCTTGCCCCGTCGCGCAAGTTCGACTGACCAACGTTTTTCAAAGTTTCACCAAGTCACGGGACTGCAGGGCGCAGTTGATCTGCGTCATTTGAAAAAGGTCGGAAACCGATAGACTCTAACGCATTCATTGAGAGTCTGCGTTGGAGTTGATCCATGGCCGCGACAAGCAAAGCAGAACTGCTGAGTATCACCCAAAAAGAATATTCCAAACTGAAAGCACTGATTTCCGCCGTTTCGGTAAAAGATGCCCGGCGCAAAGATGACGAAGACACTTCGATCAAAGATGTGATCGGGCACCGTGCGCATTGGATTGACCTCTTTCTGGGTTGGTATGCTGACGGTCTGGCCGGAAAACAGGTCCACTTCCCGGCCGAAGGTTACAAATGGAACGAGCTGCGGCGCTACAATGCAGAACTCCGTCAGAAACAGGCGCGTTTGTCCTGGGGCGAGGCGGTGACGGCTTTGGACCAAGCGGAGGAGAAGTTGAACGCGTTAATTCAATCCTGTTCCGATGCTGAGCTTTACGGCGATCCAATGAAAGGCGCGCACAACAACTGGACAGTAGGTCGATGGGCCGAGGCTGCCGGGCCCAGCCATTTCCGATCCGCGACAAAGTACGTTCGATCAAGGTTGAAATCGATCTAGGACCCCTTTGTGTATGCCTGATGAGAGAGAGACGTGCATCAACCCACACAGGAATTTGTTCAGCACGTGGATGAGGTGCTTGAACATAGGTTGTATGAACAGTACCCACTTCGCATGCAGATCATCCGAGACTTTCAGTTTGTAGAGCCAACAGACCGCGGTGCCAGCGTGGCGATCGGGAATTTTGATGGCGTCCATATGGGGCACCAATCGGTCATAGAACTGGCCCGTAAATCGGCCCCCGACGCGCCGCTGGGTGTTATGACTTTCGAGCCGCATCCGCGTGAATTTTTTGCGCCTGCCTCTCCTCCGTTCCGGTTGATGAGGGGAAATGCGCGGGCGCACCGGCTGAAAAAACTGGGCGTACAGAAACTGTATGAATTGCCGTTCAACGCGGCACTGGCAGGGCTTTCCCCGGAAGAGTTTGCGCGCAATGTGATCTGTGACGGGATGGGCCTGTCTCATGTCGTTGTGGGGTCCGATTTCTGCTTTGGTAAAGGCCGTAGCGGTACCGCCGATGATCTGGTGCGGTTCGGGCGCGAGATGGGATTCGGCGTGACAATTGCCCCCTTGATGGAACGGTCCAAGAATGTTGTTTCGTCAACCGCCATCCGAACCGCGCTGAGCGAGGGCCGCCCAAGGGACGCTGCCGCGATGTTGGGCCATTGGCACAGGATCGAGGGCGAAGTAATTGGTGGTGAGCAGCGCGGGCGGGAGCTGGGCTTTCCCACCGCAAACATGTCCATCGAAGGGCTGCACCCGCCCAAATTCGGAGTCTACGCCGTATTGGTCGACGTGCTGGATGGCCCGCATCAGGGCAGCTATCACGGTGCGGCCTCGGTCGGGGTGCGCCCGATGTTTCACGGCGAAGTGCCCAATATCGAAACCTTCCTTTTCGACTTTTCGGGCGATCTTTATGGAGCAACCCTTTCGGTGGGCCTGATCGATTTTCTGCGCCCTGAAATGACATTTGACGGGCTGGATGGTTTGATCGCGCAGATGAATGCCGATTGCGAAAAAGCCCAAGGCATTTTGGCCGCCCTATGAGCGCTGATCCGATTGAACGCGCGGGCCTGCCTGCCCGGTTTTGGGAACGCAAACCGCTGCGTAAGATGAACCAGCGCGAGTGGGAGGCCCTGTGCGACGGCTGCGGTAAATGCTGCCTGAACAAGCTGGAAGATGAGGACTCGGGCGAAGTTGCCCTGACCTGCGTTGCCTGCCGTCTGCTGGACGATGAAAGCTGCCGCTGCACTCAATATGACATCCGGCACCAATTCGTGCCTGAATGCATCGTCATGACGGCCGACAATATCGACGAACACGCCTATTGGTTGCCGCAAACCTGCGCGTATCGTCTGCTGTGGGAAGGCAAGCCGCTTTACGACTGGCATCCATTGATATCGGGTTCGCCAGACAGCGTGCACGCGGCAGGTGTCTCGGTTCAGGGGCGCACGGTGTCCGAGTTCGAAACCCCCATGGAAGAGTGGGAAGACTATATCATCGAGGAGCCAAGCTGATGTATTTCGCGTCTGACAATTCCGGACCGGTTCACCCTCAGGTCATGACCAACCTGGCCGAGGCCAATCAGGGCTATCAGATGGCCTATGGCGCCGACACAATGATGAATGAGGTGCGCGATCGCATCCGCAGCATCTTTGAGGCCCCCGGCGCTGCCGTTTATCTGGTAGCGACAGGAACGGCGGCAAATTCGCTGGCTCTGGCGACCCTGTCCAATCCCTGGGAAACGATCTTTTGCTCTCCGGTCGCCCACATCCATGAAGACGAGTGCAACGCGCCCGAGTTTTACACTGGCGCCAAGCTGACCCTTGTCCCCGGCGGCGACAAGATGACCCCCGATGCGTTGCGCGGGTCGATCCTGGGCGAAGAAACGCGCGGAGTGCACGGACCGCAGCGCGGGCCTGTGTCGATCACACAGGTGACCGAGCGTGGATCGGTCTATTCGCTGGAAGAACTGCAGGCGCTGTGTGGGATCGCAAAAGAATATGGCTTGCCCGTCCATATGGATGGTGCACGATTCACCAATGCGCTTGTCGCCCTGAATTGTTCCTCGGCTGACATGACTTGGAAAGCGGGCGTTGATGCGGTCAGCTTTGGCGGCACCAAGAACGGTTTGATGGGTGTTGAAGCGGTGGTGTTCTTCGACGAAAGCAAAGCTTGGGAGTTTGAGCTGCGGCGCAAACGCGGGGCGCATCTGTTTTCCAAACATCGCTATCTGTCCGCTCAGATGGCGGCTTATCTTGAGGATGACCTGTGGCTGCATTCGGCGCGTCAGGCCAATGCAAACTGTGCCCGGCTGGCCGATGGTTTGCGTGCTAAGGGTGCTGAATTTTTGCACGAGCCGCAGGCCAACATGATCTTTGCCGCTTTCCCACGCGCGAAACACAAACAGCTGCATGAGGCGGGCGCGATCTATCACCTCTGGGGGGATGAGCTGGAAGGCGAGAATGACGACGAAAGTCTCGCCTGCCGATTGGTCTGCGACTGGTCCATCGGGTCGGCTGAGATCGATCAGTTTCTCAATCTGCTTTAACCGAAGATAAGGCGTTAGATAGCCAGAACTCCTGCAGCAGCGCGCTGGTCTCATTTGGGTGTGAGATGGGCAGCATATGCCCCGCCCCTCTTACCACCTCATGACGCGCGCCTGGCAGCCGTTGCTGCAAGCTTTCGCATATCGCTTGCATCACGGGATGCGTTTCCGACCCGCTCAGCAACAGGACCGGCATCGACAAACGATCGAGCTTTCCAGGCGAAAGCAACCCCGCCTGATCGTCATAGATCGCAGAGTGCACTGCTGGAACGGCACCTATCCCGCGCACCATGTTAGCCTTTGTCCGTTCGGGCAAATCAGGCCATTTGGGGCTGATCTGGGTGCTCCACATCCTGTTGAACAGTCGCGCGGCCAGAACCTTGTCACCTGCTTTGAAGGCCGCGCTTATGGGCTTGAAGTCTTCTTCGTGCTGCTCGAACAGAAGTGGCGCATCTTGCTTCGCGACAGCAAAGAACACGGGTTCGATCAGGATCAAGCTGCGTACCCTTTCCGGGTACTCTATCGCCAGCCTCAACGCAATCATCGCCCCAAAGGAATGACCGATCAAATCCATTCGTTCGGACAACTGGGCCGCGGCCGGATTGGTCACTTGGTCAAAGAAGTCACTCTGTCCGTCCCAATCAGGGCTTTTTCCATGCGAAAGCATGTCCGGGGCAATCAAGGTCGCGTCACCGCTCAGCATGTTGGCCAAGCCCGACCACGCACCGGAATGCGCAATCGTGCAGTGGAGGGCAAGCAGTTTCCGCTCCCCCTTCCCCAGCCTTCGGACAAATACCGATCGCGCCGCGGCCGCGGCTGTCATTCCTTCATCTCGGTCAGATGCCGATCCAAATCATCCAGACTGTCCTGACCCCAGAACCGCTGACCGTCTGGCGTGATATAGAATGGCGCACCGAACGCGCCTTGATCCACGGCCTCTTCCAGATTGGCGGCATAGGTTTCGGCACCGACCAGCAATCCGCTGTTAGCCAGATCTGGATCAAAGCCGGAATTTGCCAAACAATCGCGGATCACGTCGTCCTGTGCCACGTCTTTCTCTTCGGCCCAGCAAGCGCGCAGGATCAATTGGCACAGCTTGCCCACATCCCCAGACCCGTCCTTTGTCGCAGCGATCACCGCATATGAGGACGGCGCCATATTGGTCGGCCAATGCATGGGTTTCAGGTTGAAATCTAAACCCAGACGTTTGGCTTGGCGCAACAAGTCCTGTGCGCGGTATTCGATGCGCGAGATATGACGGTCTTTCGGTGGCGTACCTCCGGTGCGCGAGAACAGGGCCATGATGTCCAGCGGTTTGTAATTGATGGTCGCGCCATGTTTCGCCGTGATCTCTTCCAGTCGGTTTCCGGCCAGATAAGTGTAGGGTGAAATTGTCGCAAAATAGTAGTCAATCCGGGTCATGTTCACTTTCTCCGCTGCGTTACCTTTGCGGGACGTTAAGGCCATGCTAAGCGGTGTCAACATCACGAATCTGTCACATTGCCATTGCTGCCCGGGGACCTTCAGCCGATGCCGACACTTCACGAACCCAAGCTCATCGCTGGGAACGCCAACCTTCCTCTTGCTAAAACCATCGCACGCCGCATGAGCCTGTATCGCGGCGTTGACCAGGGTCTGGTCGATGCGCGCGTCGAACGCTTCAATGACGGCGAGATCTTCGTCGAGGTGTTCGAGAACGTACGCGGCGAAGATATGTTCATTATCCAGCCGACCTCGAACCCGGCCAATGACAACCTGATGGAGCTGCTGATCATCGCCGATGCGCTGCGCCGGTCATCAGCCCAGCGGATTACGGCTGTGATCCCCTATTTCGGTTACGCCCGTCAGGACCGCCGCACCAAAGCCCGGACGCCAATCAGCGCTAAGCTGGTGGCCAACATGCTGACCGGTGCAGGGATCGAACGGATTCTGACCATGGACCTGCACGCAGCGCAGATTCAGGGCTTTTTCGATATGCCCGTCGACAACCTCTATGCCTCGCCGATCTTTGCTTTGGACGTAAAGAACCAGTTCAAGGACAGCCTGGATGAGATCATGGTGGTTTCACCCGACGTCGGCGGCGTGGCGCGTGCGCGCGAGCTGGCCAAGCGGATTAACGCGCCCCTGTCGATCGTGGACAAACGCCGCGAGAAAGCAGGCGAAGTGGCAGAGATGACAGTGATCGGCGACGTGAAGGACAAGATCTGCCTGATCGTGGACGACATGTGTGACACCGCCGGAACGCTGTGCAAGGCGGCACAAGTTCTGCTGGATAACGGCGCGAAAGAGGTTCACTCCTACATCACGCATGGCGTCATGAGCGGCCCTGCGGTCGAGCGTGTCACCAACTCGGTGATGAAATCGCTGGTTCTGACTGACACGATCCAGCCGACCAAAGAGATTGCCAAGGCCAAGAACATCCGCATCGTGCCTACCGCGCCGATCTTTACTCAGGCGATCCTGAACATCTGGAACGGCACCAGCGTGTCTTCGCTGTTCGAAGACAAAACGCTGACGCCGATCTACGAATCCATGTACCAGATGGATTGAGTTCTGAGGGGCGGCCAGACAAGCCGCCCTTTTGCTTTTCGAAATCTGATCCGCCCTGCCCGCTGCTCACCGGCATGTGCGTGGATCCGCGAAAGAGGGGAAAAACCTCCGATGACCGCAAGCAAACGCATTGTCCTGTCCAGTGACCACGCCGCGATCGATCTGCGTCAGGCCGTGGCAAAACACATCGCCCAACAAGGCTGGGACGTGGTCGATATCGGCCCGACGACGCCCGAAAGCACACATTACCCCATGCACGGCAAAGCGGCAGCTGAAGCTGTCGTATCGGGCGATTGCAGTTTGGGCATCATCCTGTGCGGTACCGGTCAGGGCATCATGATGGCCGCAAACAAAGTGCCGGGCATTCGCTGCGGTGTGTGTTCAGACGCATTCTCGGCCCGTATGATCCGCCAGCACAACGACGCCAACATGCTGTCGATCGGCGCGCGCGTTGTCGGCGAAGGTCAAGCGCTGGAAATCGTGGACGCATTCCTAGGCGCCGAGTTCGAAGGCGGTCGCCACGCAACGCGAGTGGATATGATCGAAACGCAAGAAGACTAAGTTACAAGCTGCAGTTAGAACGCTTGAAAACACGGCTAACCCGGGTCAGGAAATGTTCCAGTCGTCCGGGTGTGCCACCTCTCCAATCGCTGTCCAGCTTGCGCGGATGCGGGCAATCCGAGTGTCGGACCAAGTTCGAAATACTGCGTCAAAGCCCTCGGTGGTGATGTTTTCGGCCTGAACCTCGGCGCGTAGAGCCGAGGACGTGTCGACATCCCAAAGCGAGATTCCGATCTGTACTACGGGCGGAGTGCGAAAGGCTTCTTTGAACTGAATGGGTGTGCGGCGTTCACGAGGCCCCTGCCCCGTCCACATTTCGCCGCCTTCGGCAAATTCCGAAAACAGGACGTCTTCACCCTGATCAATTCCAATGGGATGGGTTAGGAACTTTTTCATTATGTCATCATTATTCTTGAATTCCCGCAACTTATCCCGGCAATTCGGCAAAAGCACGACAAAAAAACGGCCCCGCAAATGCGAGGCCGCTCAAATTTTTTACGGATAAGCCCTTCAAAGGCTCATATGTGTTCCAAGCGCTTCCATGTCGGCCAGCAGCTTTGCCGCGTCGTCGACAATGGTCTGATCATCGCCACCCTTGGCAGCCTCGTGCGAGGCGCGGGCGTCTTCGATCAGCTCGTCCAGATGCGCCCGGGTCACTTCCGCTACCGGAATGGCCTTTTCGGCCAGAACCGACAAGCTGTCGCCGTTGATCTGGGCAAACCCGCCGGTGACCAGGTATTCGCTGGACCCTTCGGGTGCCTCAACCTTCAGCAGACCGGGGCGCAGCGTGGTGATGGTGGGGGCATGATCGGGCATCGCCGTCATGTCCCCGTCCGCGCCGGGAATCTGGACCGCGGTCGCGCTGAGCGAAGCTAGGCTCCGCTCGGGGCTGACGAGGTCGAATTGCATCGTGTTTGCCATCAGGTGTGCTCCTTAGGCGGCTTCTGCGGCCATCTTCTCCGCTTTGGCGATCACTTCGTCGATGCCGCCAACCATCAGGAAGGCCGCCTCGGGAAGGTGATCGTATTCGCCGGCCACAACGGCCTTGAACGACGCGATGGTGACATCCAGAGGAACCTGAACACCGGGCGAACCGGTGAAAACCTCGGCCACATCGAACGGCTGTGACAGGAAACGTTCGATCTTACGGGCGCGGGCCACGGTCAGTTTGTCCTCTTCCGACAGTTCATCCATGCCAAGGATGGCAATGATGTCCTGCAGCGACTTGTAGCGTTGGAGGATCTGCTGAACGTCAGTCGCAACGGTATAGTGCTCTTCACCAACGATAGCCGGGTCGAGCAGACGCGAAGTCGAGTCGAGCGGGTCAACGGCCGGGTAGATACCCTTTTCCGAGATCGCACGGTTCAAAACGGTAGTCGCGTCCAAGTGCGCAAACGACGTGGCCGGCGCAGGGTCGGTCAAGTCATCCGCAGGAACATAAACGGCCTGCACGGACGTGATCGAGCCCGATTTGGTCGAGGTGATGCGTTCCTGCATCGCGCCCATGTCGGTCGCCAGCGTCGGCTGGTAGCCCACAGCGGAAGGAATACGACCCAGCAGAGCCGAAACCTCGGAACCCGCCTGCGTGAAGCGGAAGATGTTGTCGACAAAGAACAGAACGTCGGCGCCGGTTGCGTCACGGAACTGTTCCGCCAGGGTCAGACCCGACAGAGCGATCCGCATACGCGCACCCGGAGGCTCGTTCATCTGACCATAGACCAGGGCGATTTTCGAATCTTCCAGCTTGTCAGGAACGATAACGCCGGATTCGATCATCTCGTGATACAGGTCGTTGCCTTCACGGGTCCGCTCACCAACACCCGCGAACACGGACACGCCCGAGTGCACTTTGGCGATGTTGTTAATCAGTTCCATGATCAGAACGGTTTTGCCAACACCGGCGCCGCCGAACAGGCCGATCTTACCGCCTTTGGCGTAAGGGGCCAGCAGGTCAACAACCTTGATGCCGGTGACCAGAACTTCGGATTCAGTTGCCTGATCCGCGAAATCCGGTGCTTCCTGGTGGATGGCGCGGGTTTCAGTTGTTTCGACGGGGCCCTTTTCGTCGATGGGCTCACCCACAACGTTCAGGATACGGCCCAAAGTCGCGTTGCCGACCGGAACCGCGATCGGTGCGCCGGTGTCGGTGACTTCTTCGCCACGAACCAGACCTTCGGTTGCGTCCATTGCAATGGTGCGGACAGTGTTTTCGCCCAGGTGCTGTGCTACTTCCAAAACCAGCTTCTTGCCGTTGTTGGTGGTATCCAGCGCGTTCAGAATTTCAGGCAGCTCATCATCAAAGTGCACGTCGACGACGGCCCCGATAATCTGAGTGACTTTGCCTTTTGCATTCGCCATGTTTCGTCTCCGGTTTGTCTCTACAGCGCTTCGGCGCCGGAAATGATTTCAATCAGCTCGTTGGTGATCACGGCCTGACGCGAGCGGTTGAACTGGATCGTCAGTTTGTCGATCATTTCACCCGCGTTGCGTGTCGCGTTGTCCATCGCAGACATCCGTGCACCCTGTTCCGAGGCCCCGTTTTCAAGCAGACCCGAGAAGATTGCAGTCGCAACCCCTTTAGGCAGCAGATCGGCCAAGATGGCCTCTTCGCTGGGCTCGTAATCGAAGACCGCGCCGCTGTCGTCCCCTTCGATATCCTCGAACGAGGCAGGGATGATCTGTTGCGCCGTTGGTATCTGGCTCACGACGTTGACGAACTTCGAGTAGAAGATCGTGGCTACGTCGAACTCACCCGCGTCGAAACGGGACAGGACGTCTTTGGCGATGTCCTGCGCGTTGGAATATCCCAGACGCTTGACCTCGCTCAGATCGACATGACCGACGAACAGATCGCCATAGTCACGCTTGATCGCATCGCGGCCTTTCTTGCCAACGGTCAAAATCTTAACCGTCTTGCCCTTGGCCTTCAGTTCGTAAGCTTTGGCACGGGCCAGCTTGGCGATGTTCGAGTTGAAGCCGCCACACAGGCCACGTTCTGCTGTCATGACAACCAGCAGATGGACATCATCACTGCCCGTACCACGGAGCAGTTTGGGGGCGCTGTCGCTGCCCCCGACCGATGCCGCCAGCCCCGCCATCACGGCATTAAACCGTGCGGTGTAGGGGCGAGAGGCTTCGGCAGATTCCTGGGCGCGGCGCAATTTTGCAGCCGCGACCATCTGCATGGCCTTGGTGATCTTGCGGGTCGATTTGACCGACTCGATCCTGTTTTTAAGATCCTTAAGATTTGGCATGTGCCCGCCTCTCCCTTAAGCGAAGGTTGCGGCGTATTCGTCAATCGCAGCCTTGATCTTGTCGGAAGCGTCGCCCTTGATCTTGGGATCTTCGTCGGTGATCCACTGAAGCAGGTCGGCGTGCTTGCCGCGCAGATGCGCCAGCAGGCCAGCTTCGTAGCGGCCAACTTCGGATACATCGATCTTGTCCAGGTAGCCATTGGTGCCAGCGAAGATGACGCAGACGATTTCAGCGTTGGTCAACGGTGAGTACTGAGGCTGTTTCATCAGCTCGGTCAGACGGGCACCACGGTTCAGCAGCTGCTGGGTCGCGGCGTCAAGGTCGGAACCGAACTGCGCAAACGCAGCCATTTCGCGGTACTGAGCCAGTTCCAGCTTAACCGGACCGGCAACCGACTTCATCGAGTTGGTCTGAGCCGAAGAGCCGACACGCGAAACCGACAGACCGGTGTTCACAGCAGGACGGATGCCCTGATAGAACAGCTCGGTTTCGAGGAAGATCTGGCCGTCGGTGATCGAGATCACGTTGGTCGGAATAAACGCCGAAACGTCACCACCCTGAGTTTCAATAACCGGCAGTGCGGTCAGCGAGCCCGCACCGAAGTCTTCGTTCAGCTTCGCCGAACGCTCCAGCAGGCGGGAGTGGAGGTAGAAAACGTCACCAGGATAGGCTTCACGGCCGGGCGGACGACGCAGCAGCAGGGACATCTGACGATATGACACAGCCTGTTTCGACAGGTCATCATAGATGATCAGCGCGTGGCGGCCGTTGTCGCGGAAGTATTCGGCCATCGCGGTTGCGGCGTAAGGTGCCAGGAACTGCATCGGCGCCGGGTCGGACGCGGTGGCGGCCACAACGATCGAGTAGTCAATCGCGCCGGATTCTTCCAGCTTCTTCACCAGCTGTGCAACGGTCGAACGCTTCTGGCCGATCGCGACGTAAACGCAGTACAGCTTCTTTGACTCGTCGTCGCCAGCTGCTTCGTTGTAAGTTTTCTGGTTCAGGATCGCGTCCAGAGCAACGGCAGTTTTACCGGTCTGACGGTCACCAATGATCAGTTCCCGCTGGCCACGGCCAATCGGGATCATCGCGTCAACCGATTTCAGGCCGGTTGCCATCGGCTCGTGAACCGATTTACGCGGGATGATGCCCGGCGCTTTTACGTCTGCAACACCACGCTTGGAAGCGTTGATCGGGCCTTTGCCGTCCAGCGGGTTGCCCAGACCGTCAACAACACGGCCCAGCAGCTCGTCACCGATCGGAACGTCCACGATCGAATTGGTGCGCTTGACAGTGTCACCTTCTTTGATGTCACGGTCGGAACCGAAGATAACAACACCAACGTTGTCACTTTCCAGGTTCAGCGCCATGCCCATTATGCCGCCGGGGAATTCGACCATCTCACCGGCTTGCACGTTGTCCAGGCCGTATACACGGGCAATCCCGTCACCGACGCTCAGCACGCGACCGATTTCGGCCACTTCGGCTTCCTGACCAAAATTCTTGATCTGGTCCTTCAGGATTGCAGAAATCTCTGCAGCTTGGATTCCCATTTATCCGACCTCTTTCATTGCATTCTGTAGGGAGTTGAGCTTCGAGCGAATCGAGCTATCGATCATCTTCGAGCCCACTTTAACGACAAGACCGCCGATGAGGCTTTCATCAACGGTCGCATTGATTGTCACGGTCTTGCCCACACGCTCGGACAGCGTCTTGGACAGTTTTTCCAGTTGTGTCTTGGTCAGCGCCTTGGCCGAGGCAACATCCGCAGTCACTTCGCCACGCTCGTCCGCCAGCATGTCGCGCAGAACCTGCACCAGTTGCGGCACGACGAACAGACGGCGCTTCTGCGCCATCAGACCCAGCGTGTTGCGCAGGATGGCGTTCAGGGCCATCTTGTCAGCGATTGCGGTGATCGCACCTTCCTGTTCAGCGCGGGAAATCAGCGGCGAGGCGATCAGGTCGCGCAACTCGGCGCTGTCGCCCAGTGCTGCTGCCAGATCATTGATGCCGGATTCCAGACCTGCAAGGTCATTGTTCTCTTTGGCGATCTCAAAGATCGCGGTGGCATAGCGCTCGGCAATGCCAGTGGAAATCGAAGCTGGTTCGGACACGTCCACCCTTCCGATACTTTGGGCCCCGAATTCGCGTGCGGCAGCTACCCCGGGGGCGTGAAGAAACCCCGTCCTTAAAGGGCGGGGATCAAAATCACCGGGGATGTAGCAGAGGTGTTCCAACCAAGCAATACGCTATAGCGGTAACAGAATTATCCACAAATTGTTAATTTTCATGTACTTACGCCAAGTGCGACGGTTTGAACACATTGGCCCAGTTGAAAAATGTTACGAATATGCAGGTTTTTGCGATTCCTGTGACTTTTTTCCCGCAATTTTGTCGCTTCGGAATGTCAGCGATTGTCACGCAGGTTTCAACAAACCGTCCAGCGCCTTGATCGGTTTTTTGACTGCGTCTTTTGTCACGCTGCCGCTGGGCGGACGAATGTGCTTGCTGACCTCGACCATCAGCACGCCCCCAGCCATGACAGTAGGAATCCGTTGCCCGGTTTTTTCGATCAAACTGCCGGATTTCAACCAGAAGCGGCGGAAGGAAGGAGGCCTGTACAGGGCCGAACAATGCGCCTCGGGCAGGAAGTGATGCGCCTTGAGCTGGTTTTCCAGCTGAGTGGCGGTATAGGGGCGCCCGTAGCCAAACGGCGTTTTGTCTGTCCGCGACCAGAGTCCCCCCCGGTTCGGGACAATGAACACAGCTCGACCGCCGGGGCCCAGAACACGCCAACATTCGTCCAGCAGCTGGTTCGGCCTCTCTGACGTTTCCAGCCCATGCATCACGACAAGCTTGTCCACGTGACCGGTTTCAATCGGCCAGAGCGTTTCTTCGGTCAGAACGGAAACATTTGGCATCCCGGCAGGCCAGGGCATCACGCCCTGCGGGCCGGGCATCAGGCCGATAACCCGGCGTGCATCCGCCAGGTAGGGGCGCAGCAACGGCACGGCAAAGCCAAATCCGGCCACCGTCTGGCCTTTTGCTTCGGGCCAAAGCTCGCTCAGGCGTCCGCGAATGGCCGCTTGCGCCGCACGCCCCAGCGTACTGCGGTAGTAGAAGTTCCTCAGATCCTGCACATCAAGATGCATTGCGGACATCCGGTCAATCGGCTTAGCTGGGCGCAGTCTAGCAATGAAAGGGCAAAAAGCCATGCCTCTTGAGATCGTTACAATCCCATGCCTCAGCGACAACTACGCCTTTCTGGCCCATGACGGCATCAATGGCCAGACCGCGTTGATCGACGCGCCCGAGGCCGGACCGATCCTGAAAGTGCTGGAAGAACGCGGATGGACGTTATCCCACGTGCTTCTGACCCATCACCACTGGGATCACGTCGATGGGCTGGCTGGGATTCTGGAAAAACACCCGGCTCAGGTCATCGGGGCTGCAGCGGATGCCCATCGCCTGCCACCGCTGGACCTGCAAGTGGCCGAGGGCGATAGCTTTGACATCGGAGGTGAGCCGGTTCAGGTTCTTGATGTTTCCGGCCACACAGTCGGGCATATCGCTTTTTACATGCCGCAAAGTGCCGCCGTGTTCACCGCCGACAGCCTTATGGCGCTTGGCTGCGGACGTCTGTTCGAGGGCACACCAGAACAGATGTGGGATTCACTCAGCAAACTGGCCGCCCTACCAGACAGCACTCTGGTCTGTTCGGGGCATGAATATACACAGTCCAACGCCAAATTTGCCATTACGATCGATCCAGACAACGCCGACCTCAAGGCGCGCATCGCCGAGATTGACCAAGCACGTGCCGCCAGGAAGGCGACCGTTCCGTCGATTCTGGCGATGGAAAAGGCCACAAATCCTTTCCTGAGGGCAACCGACCCAGCGATTCAGGCACACTTGGGCATGGTTGGCGCAAACCCTGAGGTCGTTTTTGCGGACATCCGGGGTAGAAAAGACCGGTTTTGATGCCTATTTGCCCCTCTTCACGGCCACGGTCACAACAAATGTGACTGTCAAGAGCAAGAAAACCCTTGAAGCCGGGGCACGATCAACCAAACTCTAATAGTATGAGGACATGGTTGGGATGGGGTTCCGGCCGAAAGCTCGCCCCCTTCTGACCCAATACAGAGGAGCACCCGCGTGCCTTCATTCTCGAGCACATTGGAACAAGCCATCCACGCGGCCTTGGCGGCCGCGAATGAACGGCGTCATGAATTTGCAACGCTAGAGCATCTGCTGCTGGCGCTTCTGGAAGAACCCGATGCGGTGCGCGTCATGAAGGCGTGCAGCGTCGATCTGGACGAGCTGCGCAGCACTCTGGTGGAATTCATCGACGAAGATCTGTCGAATCTGGTCACGGATATCGACGGGTCCGAAGCCGTTCCAACGGCAGCCTTCCAGCGCGTCATTCAGCGCGCCGCGATCCACGTACAAAGCTCGGGCCGGACCGAAGTGACCGGCGCCAACGTACTGGTTGCCGTTTTCGCCGAACGCGAAAGCAATGCCGCCTATTTCCTGCAAGAGCAGGACATGACCCGTTACGACGCGGTCAATTTCATCGCCCATGGCGTGGCCAAAGATCCCGCTTATGGCGAAAGCCGCTCGGTATCCGGTGCGGATCAGGTGGAAGAAGACGCTCAGACCACATCTGGCGAAACCGAACAGAAAGAAAGCGCGCTGGGGAAATACTGCGTCGATCTGAACGCGAAATCACGGGCGGGTGATGTTGATCCGTTGATCGGACGCTCGGACGAGGTGGAACGCTGCATCCAGGTGCTGTGCCGTCGCCGCAAGAACAACCCGCTGCTGGTGGGGGATCCCGGCGTGGGTAAAACCGCCATCGCCGAAGGTCTGGCGCATAAGATCATCGGCGGACAGGCCCCCGATGTGCTGGCCAACACCACGATCTATTCACTGGACATGGGCGCGCTGCTGGCCGGAACTCGCTATCGCGGTGACTTCGAAGAACGTCTGAAGGCGGTCGTCACAGAGCTGGAAGACCACCCCGACGCGGTTCTGTTCATTGACGAAATCCATACCGTGATCGGTGCCGGTGCAACCTCGGGCGGGGCGATGGATGCTTCGAACCTGCTGAAGCCTGCGCTTCAGGGCGGCAAGCTGCGCACCATGGGTTCGACCACTTACAAAGAGTTCCGTCAGCATTTCGAAAAAGACCGCGCGCTGAGCCGCCGGTTCCAGAAAATCGATGTGAATGAACCTTCGGTCGAAGACAGCGTGAAAATCCTGCGCGGTCTGAAACCCTATTTTGAAGAGCATCACGACATCAAATACACCGCCGATGCGATCAAGACTGCGGTGGAGCTGTCGGCCCGCTATATCAACGACCGCAAACTGCCCGACAAGGCCATCGACGTAATCGATGAGGCCGGCGCGGCGCAACATCTGGTCGCTGAAAGCAAGCGTCGCAAGACCATTGGGGTAAAGGAGATTGAGGCAGTCGTCGCCAAGATCGCCCGCATCCCGCCCAAGAACGTCACCAAGGACGATGCCGAGGTGCTGAAAGATCTCGAAGCTTCGTTGAAACGCGTGGTGTTTGGCCAAGATCTGGCCATCGAGGCGCTATCCAGCGCGATCAAACTGGCCCGTGCTGGTCTGCGTGAGCCTGAAAAGCCCATCGGCAACTACCTGTTCGCTGGTCCAACCGGTGTGGGTAAGACCGAGGTGGCGAAACAGCTGGCGGATACGCTGGGTGTCGAGCTGCTGCGATTTGACATGTCCGAATACATGGAGAAACACGCGGTCAGCCGTCTGATCGGCGCACCTCCGGGCTATGTTGGGTTTGATCAGGGTGGTTTGCTCACCGACGGTGTCGACCAGCATCCGCATTGCGTTCTGTTGTTGGACGAAATCGAGAAAGCGCATCCGGACGTGTTCAACATCCTGTTGCAGGTGATGGACCATGGTGAGCTGACGGATCACAACGGCCGTACCGTGAACTTCCGCAATGTGGTTCTGATCATGACCTCAAACGCGGGCGCGCAGGAACAGGCCAAAGCAGCCATCGGCTTCGGTCGCGACCGTCGCGAAGGCGAAGACACCGCTGCGATTGAGCGCATGTTTACGCCGGAATTCCGCAACCGTCTGGATGCTGTGATTTCGTTCGCACCGCTGCCAAAAGAGGTCATCCTGCAAGTGGTTGAGAAATTCGTCTTGCAGCTTGAAGCGCAACTGCTGGATCGCAGTGTGACCATCGATCTGACACCCAAAGCTGCTGAGTGGCTGGCCGACAAAGGGTATGATGACAAAATGGGTGCGCGTCCTCTGGGTCGTGTGATTCAGGAACACATCAAGAAACCTCTGGCCGAGGAGCTGCTGTTCGGCAAGCTGGCCAAAGGCGGTGTGGTTCGTGTCTCGATCAAGAAGGGCGAGCTGGATCTTGAAATTATGGGTCCGGATCAGCGGCGCATTCCAGGCGACAAGCCTCCGCTGTTAACGGCGGACTGATCTGGAAACAGACCACTTTTTAGAAGCCCGGCGATCCCTGTCGTCGGGTTTTTTCTTAGTTCCAATACGGGTAATTGCGACGGAACCCGGTCTCTGCCGCGTGTAATCTTCAATGATTTACGCAGGACAGGGACTGGAACGTGAGCAAGACTTCTATCATTTGGAGCGCAGCTTTTGCCCTTTCGGCCGTCGCAGCTGTTGCAACGGCACAGCACAGGTTTCGCTATCACGACGAAACGACGACAAAACCTCTCAGATTGGTGCCCGCCACCGTAGATCCCGGGAAAAACAGGGCCTCAGTGAAAGAAAATGACACCACAATCAGAGTGAAGGGCAACGGGATTCCTGATCATCTGGTTGGCCAGTTTCCAAACCGGGGCAATCCACACCAAATCGAACGGCAGAAAGTCAACCTCAAGGTGCCAGCAGCCCCCGAAACCAAGGGCACATTCACACCGCTGCGCATGGGCTGGAACTTTGGGGTTTCCCTCAACGGGGTTGTTTTTGACCCGCTTGCGGCCGAGTTCTGGCATGGCAACCCAAGATCCGGTTGGTCCTACAATGCGTTGGGCGGAGCGATTGCTCTGGGGTTGGATGCGAATTATGCCCATGTGCAGCCGAACGGAAAATACCACTATCACGGTGTTCCTACAGGGTTGATCGAGCTTCTGGGATGGTCCCCTGCTGCGCATTCACCGTTGATCGGGTACGCCGCAGATGGCTTTCCGATTTACGCGAGGACAGGTGCAGTAGACGGCAAAGTCATTGAGATGACGCCCTCTTATCGTCTGAAATCCGGGACCCGCCCGGGTGGCAGCGCGCCGAACGGGCGGTATGATGGCACATTTAATGAGGATTATGCCTATGTTCAGGGGCACGGCAATCTGGACCAATGCAACGGCGCATTCACCGTTTCAACAGAGTACCCCAACGGGACCTATGCCTATTTCCTGACCGAGGATTACCCCGTGGTGCCTCGATGTTTCACAGGCACTCCGGATCAGAGTTTTCGATTTGGCAGGCGCTAAGCTGATTGGACCATGGACGCGATTGCCAGGGGTGCGTAATGAGTTCTTTTTTGTTGTTGGAAACGAGGTTGGCCATTCCGCACCTGCACCGGGCATGGCACCGGCAGGGCCTTTGGATTCCTGTCCCAAGCCGCATAGTAGGCGGACAGAACATTATAGGCAAAACGAGGTCCGGTGCTGCCCTGAGACAGGGCGGACAGGATCGCAATGCTCAGATCGCGGGTTTTACGAAGCCGCCCGGCCTTTGTGGGCGCAAAATACTCAAAGTCGATGAACCGTATCTGACGCCCATCCCAGCACATATCCCGAAACGCCGGGCGTCCATGAGCCAGACCCATCCCATGAAGCCGTGCCAAAGCCTGTCCAGCAGCGCGACACGCCATGAGTTTTCCCGCCATGGTGACGGACTTGTCTTTGGACAATCTGGTCAGGCTGGCTCCGGCGTGTTCGATGGCGACATACCCTTTGCCTTCAGCTAAAATTCTGGGGACCGGTGCGCCGTATTTCCACAAGAATTGGTGGGATGATCGGTCACGTTCGAATGCTTGATCAGGCTTTCCCTTCACCAGCCAGAGATGAGGCGCGAAACGTTCGACCCGTTTAAGCCAAAACCTGACCCCTCGCCCGGCCTGGCACAATGTCACACGCTGGTGGGGGCCTTGCAGAGCGATATCGACTGCTATGTGTAAATCTGTTGTCCTGTCTTTCACGAACAGCCCCATTCAACCTATGGTTATGATATAGGGTGCGTCTGCCGCAATTCACCTGGCCCAAAATTAAAATCTGTTAAAATAAACAGTTTAGGTCACGGATCGGCGGGATTACCGTTCGGTCAGTTTCAACTCGATCCGTCGGTTTTGCGCGCGGGCCTCGGGCGTGTCAGCCGGATTGACCGGCTGGAACTCACCAAACCCGTTGGCCGCCAGACGGTTGGGCGGGATATCCAGCGCATCAACCATATAGCGCACAACCGACAGTGCGCGGCCCTGGCTGAGTTCCCAGTTGTCGCGATACCGGCCATTTCCTGCCAGCGGAACGTTATCTGTGTGACCGTCGACCCGGATCACCCAATTGAGGCCGGTCGGTATCTCAGCCGCAACGCTACGCAGGATGTTGGCAACCTTGGCAACTTCCTGGCGTCCTTCTGCAGACAGCACCGCTGAACCCGTTGGGAACAGAACTTCGGACGAAAACACGAACCGGTCGCCCTCGATCCGCACGCCTTCCTGATCGCCAAGAACATCCCGTAAACGACCAAAGAACTCCGAGCGATAACGTTGCAGGTCTTCCGCCTGCGCCGCCAGTTCCTCATTCTGACCGGCCAACTCTTCAGCCTCGGCCTCAAGGCGCAGTCGTTCAGCTTCTTCCAGCAGGCGGCGCCTGCGCTCTTCAGATGCAGCACGGGCCAGTGCCGCGTTCAGATCCTGCCCCAATGTTTGGATCTGCACTTCGGCGGCAGCGTTGCGTTCTTCAAAATCATCAAGCAATGCCTGCAACGACCCCAACTGCCCGCGCAGGGCGGCGATTTGTTGGTTCAACAAGGCCGCCTCACGCTGCGCCTCGGCCGAAATTTCTTTCTCATTCGACAGCGTCGACTCGGCCAGGGCCAGAAGGGCCTGACGCTGTTCAGCCAAAGTACGCTGTTCCGCAGCATCCGTCTGCGCTTGCGTCTGTGCCTGCAACGCGGCTTCTAGCTGAGCCCTCAATTCACCCGGATTCACGTCACCGAACCGGCGTTCCAGCTCGGCCTGCGCGGCTTGTGCGGCGGCCAGCAGGGTCAGCGTGTCTTCGGCCTCTTTGCGTTGCGCTTCCAATGCCAATGTCATCGCCGTCAGTTCAGCATCAGCATCTTGCAGACGGTCGCGCAATGTCTCGGCGGCGGCGGCTTCGGCCAAACGGGCGGCTTCCTCGCCGCTTAACTGCTGTTCAAGGGCCGTGATTTCCGCAGCCCGGTCCTCACCACTTTGCTCCAGATCTGCGACCAGTGCTTCCAGAGCTTCACGGCGCGCGGCAGCCAGTCGGGCAGCTTCGGTCTGCGCATCGATTTCGTCACGGCTTTGGGCCAGAGCGAGGTTTAGCGCTTCTTGCTCGGTCAGCAGTTGTTCGCGCTGCGCCTCCAACGCCGCGATATCGCCCAGCGCCCGTTCCTGTTCGGCCAACAAGGCGGCAACCTGCGCCTCGAAGTTTGTGATCTGCGTCTGCGCCTGATCCAGCGCGGCGGCCTGACGGTCGCGCTCGGTGGACAGCGAAGCGATCAATGATTGCGCCTGAGCCAGATCGTCTTCGGTCTGCGACAGGGTCGTGTTCAATGCCCCAAGGCGGGCCTGCAACCGGCTGTTTTCACGCTCTTCCAATCCCAGCGCACCTGCAAGCGCCGCAACTTCGTCCGCCAATGTGGTCAGTTCGTCTTCCTGACCCGAAATGGTTTCACGCAGCACAAACTGGATCACCATGAAGATGGTCAGGACAAAGGTCAGCACCATCAAAAGCCCCGTCATCGCATCCACGAATCCGGGCCAGACCGAGCCCTGGAACCGTTGACCGGTGCGGCGGGACAGCGCCATGGGTTACTCTCCTTCCGGCGTGGTGCGCACTGCGCCGCGCGGTAGGGTCAGGGCCTTGACCAGCAGTTCGATATCCTTGCGGAATTCGTTCATGCTTTCTTGTCGACCCGCCGAAATCTCTTCGAGAATGCGCAGCAGTTGCACGTCCATCGAACGCAGCCGCATTCGGCTTTCGGCGTCGATACCCTCACCCGCGCCGTGTTCGCGCATGTGGTCCAACAGAGCGTCCTGCCCAAGGGCCACGCGTTCCAACGCCGAGGTGACACTTTCGGAATTGGCCTGGCGATTGTTCATCTCACCAATCACATCGACCAGTTGCCCAAGTTTGGCCGAAACGTCTGCCCGCTCGCTTTCCTGAGCTGAAAAAAGATTCTGCAGGGCATCCATCTGTTCGGACATGGCGTCCAGAACAGGAGTAAGCACTGCGATTTCAGCGCCCCCCTCTTCGCCACCGGCAAATCCCACGCGGGTGATTGAGGACAACCATTCTTCGAGCTCGCGATAGAAGCGGTTTTGCCCGTGACCCGCAAATACTTCCAGCAAACCAACAATAAGCGAACCGGCCAAACCCAGCAGAGAAGATCCGAATGCAACGCCCATCCCCTGCAACTGCGCCTCGAGCCCGGTCATCAAGCGGTTGAAGACGGCCAGACCTTCTTCACCTTCCTGCGGGTTCAGACTACGGATAGTGTCGACAATGGCCGGAACGGTTGTCGCCAGACCGAAGAATGTGCCCAAAAGACCCAGATAGATCAGCACATTGGTGATATAGCGGGTGATTTCCCGCTCTTCCTCGACCCGCTCGGCCACGGAATCCAGAATGGAACGGGTAGACGAGGAACTGATTTGCGACCGTGCGCCCCGTTCGCGCAGCAGTGAAGCCAAAGGCGCCAACAGTTGAGGCGTGCGGGCATCTTCGCGAACAACGCCGCCGACAAAAGCTTCGATCCAGCGTACAGAACCGATCAGTTGCGTCACCTGATAGAAACAGGCCAAGACGCCGATCACGAACACCATCAGGATGAACCCGTTCAAGTACGGATTAGCGAAGAAAACTGGCATGACATATGGCAGCGCCAGAAATACCCCCAGCCCGGACAGGCCGATCGCCATCAACATCAACAATATCTGTCGAGTTGGATGCGAGAAATGGGGTCTCGCGCCCTGATGTGCCTGCGCCATGCGCGTGGTTCCCGGTATTTGCCTGCTCTGCGTCGAATCTAGCGAAATTCTGCTCGTGACGCCAAGAGTTTATGCGGTGATACTGCGGACCCGTTGCGCCAACCACTCAAGATCGGGGTCGCGCAGGCCGATCTCGGCCAGATGTTCGGCGGTGTTATAAAGGTATTCGTCATTCGGACCGCGCCCGCCGACCGCGAGGGCGATGATCTGGGCCTGGTCCTCCAAAGGCATCCCACCGCAATACTGGACGTGGTCTGCGTCGATCACATAAGTCACGGCATTTACGATGTCGCCGTTTTCCAGATGCACATCCAGCATCCGTTCGACATACGCCGAAGAAATCAACTCGCGTTCGCGCAGCTCGTGCAGGGTGCGGTCTTCATGACCTGTCTCGACCGCCAGGGCCAGACCGGTGCAATGCGCGTTCACCTGTTCATCCAGCGCCAGCACCAGGCCCGGTTTTTCCTCGGTTCCGCGGTGGTGGATCGAGCTCATGCAGAAGGATCGGGCAAACCCGTGCAACGTTGCGCGTTCGCTGCACGCCACCGGAAAGCCCGGATTCCACAACAGCGATCCATATCCGAATACCCACATCGTCATTGCACTGGTCCTTGCCTGTTTCGGCCTATAAACATCAATTCCGAGGCAGGAAAAAGGGCCAAAGCTCATGCGCCGTCTATTACGAGTGTTCATCGTTATCACCGCTCTGTGGAGCGCCTATTGGTTCATTGCCGGATATGGACTGCGCAATGCCATCACCGGCTGGTTCGACCAGCAGCAAGACCTGGGCTGGCAAGCGGACTTCTCGGACGTTGCCACGGCAGGCTATCCGACCCACCACATGACGCGGTTGATCAATCCGGCCCTTGCAGACCCGGCAACCGGAACAGCCTGGAGCGCGGACTGGATCGAATTCGAAAGCCCCGCGATCTGGCCGGGGCGTCAGATCTTGCGCTTTGCCGATACACCGCAGCGCCTGTCTTATTTCGACCAGACTGCAACGATCGAAGCGGACGCATTGCAGGCGCACTTGCAATTGCGGCCGGGCGTGGCGCTGGTTCTGGAAAAAATGGCGCTGACCGCAGGCCCCTGGTCCATCACCGAGAACTCGCAGGCACTGGCCGCGGGCGGAACGCTAGAGCTGTTGATGGAACAAACCGCCACACCCGAAGCCTATAACATGGCTGTTCGTGTGGATGGTTTTACCCCCGGCGATGACCTGCGAAACCTGATGAAATCCGCCACCTCACTGCCGCAGGCGTTTGACACGCTGGAACTGGACATGGTCGCGACCTTCGATAAACCCTGGGACCGGTCCGCGCTGGAACAGGGTCGACCTCAGCCGGTCAGAATCGACCTTGCACTTGCCGAGGCCAAGTGGGGAGAGCTCAGGTTATTCGCGACCGGCGGTTTGGATGTGGATGCGCAGGGTATTCCAACGGGTGAAATCGCGGTCAAAGCGGAAAACTGGCGGGACATGATCGCCATGGCCAACGCGGCAGGCGCCCTGCCCGATCAGGCGGTAGATCCTGTGACCCGAGCACTGAATTTTCTGGCAGGACTGGGAGGCAACCCCAACGCCTTGGACCTGCAGCTGAACTTCCGGGATGGATTTGTCGCCCTTGGACCTTTGCCATTAGGCCCTGCCCCGCGCTTGATCTTGCGCTAGCGGCAGTAAGTGCCGCTGCGATAGCGGGCCGTGTCCAGATGGAAATGATCCTTGTGGTAGCGGTCTGAATTCGGCCCCAAAACGGTGCCAAAAGGCCCGCACGCCCCACGCCAGATCTTCTTGAGTTGCTTTTGCGAGGGGTTCTTACGCCAGCCTTTCAGTACCGTCACCATCTCACCATCGGCCATCTTGAAGCCCGAGATATCAATTGCCCGCCCTTTGCCGTGCTCGGAAATCCGCGCGCCCTTGCGGTTGTTGCGGGTCCGACAGGCGTAATGGGCCGCCACGTTCAACTCAACCACGGGGCCGCGGCGTTTGAAGGTAGGTTTGACCGTCTTGTCGACCCAATTGTTCAACGCGATCGCCGTGCCGCAATCCATGGTCGACGGACGGCTGAGCGCTACACCCGAGACCGAGGTGACCTGCACCGCTTCCTTGACACCGCAGGCTGAATTCTTGCTGCCAACCCGGCCCACTGGTTTACCTTGAATGGCGATGTTACCGCAGACCGAGCTTTTGCGCAGCTTACGTTTCTTGAACAGAACCTCTTGCTCCAGCCATTCAGGGCGCATCAACGGTCTGAGCGGCACAGCTGACGGACGCACCGCCGCAGCTGTGACCTGCGGCAAAACTGGGCGTAGTACGGGGCGCAACGGGGGTAGAGCAGCGGCAGGTTTGGTGGCCTGATCCAGCGCCGGGCGCGTTAGTGGCATCAAGGACCGGTCCAGAGGCGCAGCCTGTGACGTCATGGCTCCAATGGCCAAAACTCCGATCAGAACATGCCCCCAGCGCAGCTTCATGAACCTGCTTTCCCGCGTCCGAAATCCGGAGCGTCCGTATCCTGCCCCGCATCAATGATGCCGCGACGAATAGCACGGGTCCGGGTGAAGTAGTCAAACAAATGCTCTCCGTCGCCAATCCGGATGGCCCGTTGCAAAGCGAACAGCTCTTCGGTGAAGCGGCCCAAAATTTCCAGCGTCGCATCCTTGTTGGACAGGAACACATCACGCCACATGGTCGGGTCGGATGCTGCGATACGGGTGAAATCCCGAAAACCGGCCGCCGAATATTTTATGACCTCACTGTCGGTTACGCGTCGCAGGTCATCTGCCACGCCAACCATCGTGTAGGCAATCAGGTGCGGTGCATGAGAGGTCACCGCCAGCACCAGATCATGGTGATCTGCGTCCATCTCATCGACATTTGACCCCATGCCTTCCCACAAAGCGCGTAGGCGGGCAATCGCCTCTGGGTCCGAGTTCTCGACCGGGACCAGCAGGCACCAGCGGTTGTCGAACAGCTCGGCGAAACCCGATTCCGGGCCGGAATGCTCGGTCCCTGCCAGTGGGTGCGCGGGAATAAAGTGCACGCCGGCTGGGATATGCGGCTGAACCGCCTGAATGACATGACGTTTGACCGAGCCAACATCCGACACGGTCGCACCGGGTTTCAAAACGGGCGCAATGTCTTTTGCCACGGCACCCATGGCCCCGACGGGGACACAGAGGACAACCAGATCGGCCCCTTCAACGGCCTCTTGCGCGGTATCGCAAACGCGGTCGCACAGCCCAATCCTACGCGCGGTGTCCCGAGTGGCCTCAGACCGGGCATAGCCTGTCACTTCCCCGGCCAGACCTGCTCGTTTGATCGCCCAGAACATGGACGAAGCAATCAGGCCCAGCCCGATCAGCGCAACACGGTCGTAAATCTGGCTCATGCTGCGCCCTTCTTAAATGCAGTGATCGCCGCAACCACACGGCGGCAGGCTTCTTCGTCACCCACGGTGATCCGCAAGGCGTTGGGCAGGTTGTAGCCTGCAACCCGGCGTACAATCAAACCCTGTGATTTGAGGTAGTCATCGCAGGCTTCGGCCTCGGCCCTGTCTGCGAAACGTGCGAGGATGAAGTTGGTGCAGGACGGGTCCGAGGGCACACCGATCTTGGCCAATTCGTCCGACAGCCACACACGCAGCCGTGCGTTTTCAGATTGGCAAAAAGACAGAAACTCCACATCGTTCACCGCAGCCTCCGCCGCGGCCAGAGCGGTCAGTGACAGGTTGAAGGGTTGGCGCACCCGGTTCAGAACGTCAATGATCGGTTGATGCGCATAGCCCCAGCCAACCCGCATGCCGCCCAGCCCATACACTTTCGAGAAGGTGCGCGTCATGATTACATTCTCATGGGCGTCAACCAGCGACGCCCCACCATCGAACCCGTCAACAAATTCGGCATAAGCGCCATCCAGAACCATCAGGCAGGTTTCGGGCAGGACCTGCGCTAGACGCTCCAGCTCATCATTCGAGATCATGGTCGAGGTCGGATTGCCGGGATTTGTGACAAACACGATCCGCGTCTGCCCCGTTACAGCGGCCAGAATGGCATCCACATCCACCTTGCGGTCACGCTCGGACACCATGACCGGCGTCGCGCCAGCCATGCGGGCAATGATCGGGTACATCGAAAACCCATGCTCGGTATAGATCACCTCATCCCCCGGCCCCGCATAGGCCTGCGCGATGAATTGCAGCACTTCATCACTGCCGACACCACAGATAATCCGCGCTGGGTCCAGCCCGTGACGTGCGCCGATGGCCACGCGCAGGCTTGCGTGATCCGTGCTGGGATAACGGTGCAAAGTGGCCGCGCTGTTGCGCACCGCCTCAATTGCCTTGGGGCTTGGCCCGAACGGGTTTTCGTTCGAACTCAGCTTGATCACATGCTCCACACCGGCCACATGCGACTGCCCGCCCTGATAGAGCGCGATGTCCATAATGCCGGGTTGTGGGGTGATCTTGGTCATGAGAGGCTCCGTTGAATGGGCCTCTCATACCTGTCTCAACGGGTTGAGAAAAGCAGCAATTCCATCATGCGGCTTTGAAGCGCGCAGTCGCCGGGTCGGCATAGTAATAGGGCACGAACTCTTCGGTTCTGCGGGACAAGTCATTGACGCTGTCGATGATGAACTGAACCGTTTCCTCGCTCATCAGATAAGAGAAGTTCAGCCGCACCCAGCCGGGCTTTTTCATCTCTTCCCCGGTAGACAAGGCCGCGTGCAATTCTTCCGACGTCGCCCGATCAATGCCCAGCAATCGATGCGCGTAGGGCCCCGCGCAGGCGCAACCACCCCGCGCCTGAATGCCGTAGATGTCGCTGAGCATCCGAGTGAACAGTTGCTGATGCACCGGTTGGCCGGAAATGTCGCGGACAAGGAAAGAGAAGATCGGCAATCGATGCGGGTTATCGACCCCAAGCAAGGTCAGGTTCGGGTTGTCTTTCCACCCCTCCAGAGCCATCTGATTGAATTGCGCCTCGCGCCGGGCAATTTCCTCCGTTCCGACGACATCCTTCACGATGAAAGCCAGCGCCGCGCGAATGTCTCCGATCACGTTGGGCGTTCCCGCCTCTTCCCGAGTTGACAGATCGGCGCTGTAGTCGTGGCGCCAGGGCGATACGAAACTGACGGTGCCGCCACCAGGCCAGCTGGGGCAGTCCCGCTGTACGGCAGACTGGTTCACGATCAAAACGCCCGACGCGCCCGGACCACCGGGGAATTTATGTGGGGAAACCACGATGGCATCCTTGCGCGCATCCGCAGTGCCCATATCCATCGGCAGGTACGGCCCGCCCCCGGCATAATCCCAAACGGCCAGCGCACCATACGCCTTGAGCATTCGTGTCACCGGATCAGGATCGGTGATAATGCCAGTCACGTTGGATGCCGCTGAAAAGGATCCGATCAGCAGATCAGCATCTGCATGCGTTTCCAACGCGCCTTTCAGCGCTTGCAGATCGACACCTCCACCCTCGGCTTCGGGGATTTCGATCACCTGCGCCTTGCTCTCGCGCCATGGCAGAATGTTTGAATGATGCTCGTACGGACCGATCAAAACAACCGGCTGGTCAGCCTCTGCCACCCCTAGCAGACTGACCAACCGGTTGAGCCCCGCCGTGGCACCGGACCCGGTGAAGATCACCGCGTCTTCTCCCCTCGCGCCAACAAGGCGGGTTATCTCTTCGCGCGCTTCACGGCGCAGACGTGTCATGTAAGATCCGCAATAGGAGGCCTCGGTGTGGCTGTTGGCGTAAAACGGCAACACCTGTTGCGCGACAAAGTCTTCGACCTGCCGCAGCGCACGGCCCGAGGCGACGTAATCCGCATAAACAAGCGGTACGTCCCCATGCAGACCCGGGATCAGAACATTCTCTCCGATCAGCCCATCGCGCAGGTTTGAATTGAGAGTGGTGGAACGGAGTTCCGCACGAAAATTGGACAGGGTCATGTCATTGGCTCCTAACTGCCCTATCAATGTGATTTATTAGTCATGCGGAAACTTCCTCTATCTTTGCTTGGATTTCAAAATTTTTGTGTCATATGATCAGATATGACATCAAAACTAGATCAAATTGACACAAGCATTCTAAAAGAGCTTCAAAAGGATGCCACCTTGTCTCAGCGTGAATTGGCGGATCGTGTTGGCCTGTCACAAAATGCCTGCTGGCGGCGCTTGAAGGCCTTGAACGAAAATGGCGTCCTGATTGGATCCACTGCCCGTATCGCACGTGAAAAACTGGGGTTGAGCCTTGTGGTCTTTGTCATGTTGCGCACGCGGCATCATTCGGCCGAATGGCTTCAGGCGTTCCGAAGCCATGTTCTGACAATCCCCGAAGTCGTGGATTTTCACCGGATCGGCGGTGATTACGATTATCAGTTGAAAGTCGTCACCGAGGACATGGCCTCCTATGACAAAGTCTACCAACGCCTGATCGAAAAGGTCGAACTGGACAGCGTGACCTCGTATTTCGCGATGGAAGCGATCGCCGAAGGGCGACCGCTGCCGATTTAGACCTTAGTCCAGCCCGAGCATCGATTTCATACCGCCGATAAAGGTGGCGTCGTCCAAGGCTTTGCGGTTGTCGAGATACTCAACCGCATCCGCGCCCGCACGATACCGCAATGTGTCGGTGCCATCCGTCACTGCCCCCCAGATCACCTCGGCTACAACGCTGGGCGGCGAAGCGCGCGACGCCATTTCTTCAGAGCCCCAGGCGCCGAACAGGGCCTGAACCACAGGCTGATATTCGGTCATGTTTTCGTCATTAACGAAATCGAACGAGCGGCCACCGAAGTCTGTGGCGATCATTCCAGGCTCGACAATCTTGACCTTGATGCCAGCCGCAGCGAGTTCGTAGTGCAGCGACTCTGACAGACCTTCGACCGCGAATTTTGTGCCGTGATACAGCGCCCCAAGCGGGAAGGTGATCTGCCCGCCGATGGATGAAATGTTGACGATGCACCCCGAGCCATTGGCTCGCATATGTGGCAGAACGGCTTTGGTTACCGCCAGCAAGCCGACGACATTGGTGTCGAATTGACGGCGAATGCGCTCCATAGGGAAGGCTTCCAAAGGTCCATAGGCCCCGTAGCCTGCATTGTTCAGCAGGACATCGATCTGGCCGAATCGCGCGATCCCTTCCGCTACGGCTGAGCCGATGGACTCTTCGTCGGTGACGTCCAGACGGGTCACCAGGACATTTTTTAACGGTGCAAGCTCTGCTTCTTTCTCGGGGCTTCGCATGGTAGCAATGACATTCCAGCCCTGCTTCTGAAACAGCTGAGCCGTGACTTTTCCGATGCCGGACGACGCGCCGGTGATGAGGATGGTCTGTGCCATGGTCTTTCTCCGAAATGATTAGCCTGCCCGTGAGATAAGTTGTCCTTCTATTCCACGCCTGCCGATTTCTCCTCAAATCTTGCCTAATTCTCCGAACATCAGGGATTCCGCTATTCGCCAAGTATTCCGTTCAATATGCTAAACACATGAGAGCGACCAACCTGAACCAATCCGAGCTAATCACGGATATCTGCGGACTTGTGGAAGGGAAAGCGGAAGAAGCACCATTTTATCCGACTGCGCTCGAAGGTTTTGCGCTTCTGCATGATGTCAAAACCAAGTCCATAGATGCACAGGTTTATGAACCTATTGTCTGCCTGGTTCTACAAGGAAAGAAAGAAACACGTATCGGCAACCGGCTGGTCCATTTCGGGGCCGGAGACTCGCTGATCGTCAGCCATTCAGTCCCCGTTATGGCAGCCGTCACCGAAGCGAGCCGTCGAAAACCCTATGTCGGTCTCGTCCTTTCACTCGATTTGCCCACGTTGCGCAGCCTTTATGATGAGGTTGAATCCACCTCTGGCCAAATCGAAACGGCGCATAGCCTGGCCGCATCCCAAGCCTCACCCGATCTGATCGATGCTATGACCCGCCTGTTTCGCGTCTGCCAGAACCCGACCGACGCAAAGGTCTTGGCCCCGATGATCAGCCGCGAGATCCATTATAGATTGCTACAGGCCGATCACGGCGGGATGCTGCGGCAAATGTTATGGCGCGACAGTGCAGCCAGCCGGATCGCACGGGTCATTGACGTTATCCAGACGGGTTTTAGAACCTCGTTGCCCGTATCCAAGCTTGCGCAAACTGCGGGCATGAGCCTTTCCGCCTTTCACACGCATTTCAAAGAGGTGACCGCCAAGTCACCACTACAATATCAAAAAGAACTCAGATTGCTGGAGGCGCGCCGACTGCTGTCTCACGGCTCGCTCAGTGTGTCGCAAGCGGCCTTTGACGTGGGATATGAAAGCCCGACCCAGTTCAGCCGCGAGTATTCACGCAAATTTGGCGTATCTCCGCGACAGGATATCGGAACACAAAGCGTAGCCTGAACAAGAAAAGGCCGCGCAAATTGCGCGGCCTCGTAAATCTTCATGTCGGCGAAGATTAGTTCTTCGCGTAGAATTCGACGACCAGGTTCGGTTCCATGACGACCGGGTAAGGCACATCGCTCAGGCCCGGGGCGCGCACGAAAGTCGCGGTCATTTTCGAGTGGTCGGCGTCGATGTAGTCAGGAACATCGCGCTCGGCCAATGCAGCGGCTTCCAGAACAACGGCCAGTTGCTTGGACTTGTCGCGTACTTCGATCACGTCGCCTTCTTTGACGCGGTAGCTGGGGATGTTAACCCGCTTGCCGTTCACTTTGACGTGGCCGTGGTTAACGAACTGACGCGCGGCAAATACGGTTGCAACAAACTTGGCGCGGTAAACAACAGCGTCCAGACGGCGCTCCAGCAGACCAACCAGGTTTTCACCAGTGTCACCAGAAACACGTTCGGCTTCGGAATAAATGCGGCGGAACTGCTTTTCGGTCAGGTCGCCATAGTAGCCTTTCAGCTTCTGCTTGGCGCGCAACTGGATACCGAAATCGGACAGTTTGCCCTTGCGGCGCTGGCCATGCTGGCCGGGGCCATATTCGCGGCGGTTGACCGGGGATTTCGGACGACCCCAGATGTTTTCGCCC
This sequence comes from Ruegeria sp. CDSA079, assembly GCF_059612245.1. Classification (NCBI taxonomy): domain Bacteria; kingdom Pseudomonadati; phylum Pseudomonadota; class Alphaproteobacteria; order Rhodobacterales; family Roseobacteraceae; genus Ruegeria; species Ruegeria sp. CDSA079. The sequence continues at coordinate 176,468 of NZ_JBXWQF010000007.1, forward strand.
ATACGGCGGTCGATTTTGTGCTTGGCAGACGTGCGTTTGGTCACGGCTGATCTCCTTCGTTTAGGTCGAGGCCTAAAGGGCCACTATGAAGGGCGTTGTCCTCTTGAGGTTTCCCCCATGACAGGCATCCCCTTGCGAGGGCCACCAACACCAATGAAGCCGCGCTTATATCCGCAGAACTGGCAGAGTCAACACAGCATTCCACAGGGTTTTCAGTTTTGATTGGGAAATTGCCAGTTCGGGCAAAACGCCAGACTCAAACCGGGAAAGAGATAACAGTAGCGCTGTTTTCAACAACCGGATTAAGGGTAGAAACCAGATCGGTCACTTCGACGATCCAGAAATCTTCATCTCGCGGCGGGCATGTCGACTCGAACACAAGGGTGGGCGTTCTATCGTCCCCGTCGAGGATCAAACTGGCGGAAAACGATTGCGCTCCGTTGGTCAGGGTCATAGCACCGGTCACAGGACCTGATATTTCACGCACCACCGGGAAATGACTATCGACCCGGCTAACGACACTGCGACCGCCGCCCATCTGCCCAACACTTTGTTCGACGGCTGCATTCAGGACAATAGCCTGACCGCGCCATGACCATGCGGCCCCAACAGCCAAACAGGCCAAAGGTGCATCCTCAAGCCCGTCAATCTCCGTTTGACACCATGTAATGGCTATATGACCGTTTGCTCCGGCTCTCATCTGCCCACTCGCACTATTTACCACCCCAACACTTTATCCCACGCTTATCAGCACAAATTTCGACGGAAAAGAGACGGAAATGAAGCATTCACGAGAATGTTGCACATCTGAATCACAAACCCGTGAATGAATCCTGAAGTTTCCCGGAAACACCAGGGACTTCTGGTCCAATCGCGTCCTTTGCTTTTGGAACTCAAAAATCCATCAAAAATACAATTGGCACTCATTAGCACCGCGGTCAGTGCAGACTGCCCTGATGTGAGTCATCACAATTTTCCAAGTGATCTACGCTTGGGTTGCCCCCCCCCGCGACACCAGCCTGTTTCGGGCCGACCTTCCCGGTGAGATGACTTTACGCGCTGATCAGGTGTCTCATCAAATTCTGCACAAATGCGACAGGTGAACTGCGCATAGGCGCGTCAGTCTGGCGGCATGAACAAGATTTCTTCCATCCCACTATCGTGGCTCGCACTGGCTGGGTCCTCGGTCATTCTCGCAGCGCATCCTGTGATGTGGCTGGTTCAAAGCTGGATCAGCCCGGCCTACGGGTCGTATGGTTATCTCTATGTCCTGTTGATCATGGGCCTTGCCTGGACCAGCTTGCGCAGTGGTAGACCGACGGTGGGGACTGGCAGAACCCCGGTTCTAGCCTTGTTGTTTCTTGCGGCATTTATCCGACTTCTGGGTCAGATGATGGCCGTCAATATTCTCAGCGCCCTTGCTCTGGCCGTTGACGTGTTTGCCCTGACTTTATTGTTGCGACTGAACCTCAGACCTTTTGCCCTGTCGCCGGTCTGGATGGCCGCGCTGTTTCTATTTGCCCTGCCCACTGAGGTGGTTCTGCAACGCACCTTGGGATTTCCACTGCAGATGATCTCGGCGAGCCTGTCTTGCATGATGCTGAAGGGTGTGTTCCCGGACGTGCTGTGCGAAGGCGTTCGCATCACTCTGGATCAACGAGACATTCTGGTGGATTTGCCCTGTTCCGGTGCGTCAGGGTTGTTGCTGGCACTGGCCTTTGTGGTAACGCAGAACGCGATCATGCGCCCACGATGGCAGACGGCCTGTCTGACCCTGCTGGCCGTGGCCGGATTTGCAGCGCTGGGAAACAGCCTGCGCATCTCATTGCTGGCGATAGGTCTGGTCAATGATCTGAATGTGATGGCCGAGCCCCTGCATTCGCTGATCGGCCTGTCGACCCTGTGCCTCACGATCCTGCCCTTTGCCCTTTTCTACCGCCCCCGCAGCCGGAATGTGCAAAGGGCGCCAATCAATAGTGGCATAGTGCCCAAACATGCCAGTTGGCCGGTCGGCTTCGCCTGCCTGGGTGCGAGTCTTGCCATTGTTTCGCTCAGCCCTGATCCCGTTGATGTGTCAGGAACGGTCGAAAGCCCGGCTCTGCCTTCTCAGATTCACGGGTTTCTGGCCCGCGAAGTACCGTTGGAACCGCTGGAGGTCGCCTATTTCGAAACCTATGGCGGCGCAGCAAAAAAAGCCCGGTTCGGTCCACTGGGGGTCAACGTGGTCAGCACACGGGCACCACTGCGCCACCTTCACGCGCCTGAAATCTGCCTGCGGGGGCTGGGATACAAAGTGCGATTTCTGGGCACCCGGCATGAGGGCACGCCCAGCGCTTATTACCAAGCGATCGGGCCGGACGGGGACATATGGCGAGTGGCTGTCAGCTATGTTTCGCAATCCGGGCAAGTCACGCCCAGCGTTGGCGAGGCCATCTGGCGCTGGCTGATCGGAACAGGCGGCACCTGGAGCAGCGTGCAACGCATTACCCCCTGGACGCTGGATCACGGCCTTACCGCCGAACTAAACGCAGCGGCGCTGGTCGCCATGGACATTCAAAAAAATGAGGGAACAGACATATGAAACGACTGACATTCTGTACGGTACTATTGATCCTGCCCGGCCTTTGGGGAACCGCACTTTGTGCACAGACGCCTGAGGACTTCGCAGGACGCGTTATCGGTGCACACGAGTCCGGTGAGGTTGATCTGCCGTTGCTGAAATCGGACATGGATGTCGACATTCAGGGCGACATGGCAACGGTTCATGTCCGGCAGGTCTTTGCCAACCCTACGGATTTGCCCATGTCGGCTGAATACCTGTTTCCTCTCAACCAGAACGCCGCTGTTTACGCCATGCAGATGCAAGTGGGTGAGGAAGTGGTCGAGGCGCAGATCAAACAGAAGGACGATGCCGAGGCTACCTTCGAAGCAGCCAAGCAGGAAGGTAAGGCCGCAGCCCTGCTGACCCAGCACCGCCCCAACATGTTCACCCAGAACATCGCCAATCTGATGCCTGGCCAGCCCATCACGGTGACGTTGAGCTATGTACAACCTGTGCCCAAGATCGACGGAGCGTATGAATTGGTGCTGCCTCTGATTGTCGGCCCTCGCTATCAAGGAGTGCCTCAAGGGGATGAGGCTATGCTGAATGCCGCCATGGCAGACGCGGAGCCTGAGGTGCCCACCACCCGGACCACCACACAGGTTGACGGTTGGACCGTCGCAGAGTTGCCCGATTATCCGCCGGTGTTTGGCCTGACAATCCCGGAAACCATCGACCCGGCGCGCGTCTCGCTGGATCTGATGTTGAAGGCCGCTGTGCCTGTCTCGGACCTGCAAAGCGCAACACATGATCTGACCATCGCGCAGAATGGCGCAACTTGGACGGCACGGTTTGCCAAAGGGCGTGTGATCGACAATCGCGATGTGGTTCTGCGCTATGTTCTGGGCGGCGCGGACACGACCGCCGGTGTGCTGTCGCATCACGATGCAAGGGGCGGGTTTGTCTCGCTGCTGATCGAACCCCCGTCTATGCCCGAACTGGACCAGATTGCAGCCCGCGAGTTGATCTTTGTGCTCGACACGTCGGGGTCGATGAGTGGCGAACCGATGAATACGAGCAAACGGTTCATGAAGGCCGCGCTACAGGGTTTGCGCCCGCAGGACTATTTCAGGGTCATTCGGTTTGCCTCGGCCCCGTCTGATTTCGCTGCGGATGCCGTGCCCGCAACGCAGCGCAATATTGCGGCTGGGCAGCGCTATGTTCGCAATCTGAAGGCAGGGGGCGGCACCGAAATCGCCAACGCAATACGTCACGCCTTCGCCACGAGCCAACCGAACAATACCCTGCGCATCGTGGTATTTCTGAGCGATGGCTACATCGGCAATGAAGCACGCGTGCTGCATAGGATTCGCAGCCAGATCGGAGAAGCGCGCATTTATGCCTTTGGAGTCGGCACCGCGGTGAACCGTTATCTGCTGGATGCCATGGCCGAGGAAGGGCGCGGCTATGCGCGCTATGTTGATCCGACCGAAGAAGCATCAGATGTCGCAGAGACACTGGCGCGGAAACTGAAATCTCCGGTGCTGACCGATATTTCGGTCGATTGGGGTGATCTGGAAGTTTCGGATGTTGTGCCTCAGCGCATTCCCGACCTGTTTGAGGGTGGTTCGGTTCGGGTGATGGCGCGGTATATCGGCGGCGGGCCTGCTGAAGTCTTGGTTGACGGGCGGGTACAGGGGCGCAAAGCCAGTATGCCATTGGCTGTTTCGCTGCCGAGTGAAAACGACACAACGGGCTACGACAGCGCCGCGATTCCGCTGACCTGGGCCCGCACCAAAATTGCCGATCTGGACAGAGCGATGGCCGTACAGGACGGAGATTCAACAGACATGGAAGAGCGGATCACGGATCTGGGCCTGAGGTTCAGTCTGCAAACCCGGTACACTTCGTTTGTGGCCGTCTCCAAGGCCATTGTAAATGATAGCGGGATGCAGGCCAAGCCGACCTCTGTTGCCCTGCCGCAGGTGGCGGGTGTAACCGCGCACGCTTATCCGCAAACAAGCTTCAGCGGATCTTCAACCCCAGAACCGCAAACCCTGTTCGGAATGGTGATCCTGCTGGCTCTGGGCGTGCTGCGCCTGTCGCGTAGTCGGAGGGTGTCGGTTTGAGCGCTCTACCCTATAAGCTGAGGACGGATTGCTGGTGGCTGGACGATGAAATCAGATGGTACAGGCCGCAGGGCTGCAACCGAACCAACGCCTTACTTGACCATCCCGAGGACAGTGTGATCTGTGAACTGGAACCCTTTGCAAAGCCCGCGACAAACCACCATGACCCATCATATCCTGATTGCAGATGACGACGCCCGTATCCGCGACGTGGTGCGGTTTGCGCTGGAGGATTCAGGCTTTACAACCGCCGAAGCCGCGACCGGGCTGGAAGCGCTGAACCGGTTACAGGGCAGCAAGGCCGATCTGGTGGTTCTGGATATCGGGATGCCGGATATGGACGGGTTGGAGACCTGCAAGGAACTGCGACGCACATCGGATGTCCCGGTTCTTTTTCTGACCGCCCGCGATGACGAGATTGACCGTATCCTCGGATTTCAGCTTGGTGGGGATGATTATGTCACCAAGCCTTTCAGCCCGCGAGAGCTGGTTCTGCGCATCAAGGCGATCCTCGCCCGATCTGCCGCATCAGTGCGGGCCCCGACATCGATCCGGTTTCAAGATGTCGTGCTGGACGAAAACGCTCATCGCTGCACATTGGCAGAGATTGAAGTGCAACTGACCGGGATCGAGTTTTCCGTGCTGTCCGTCTTGGTGAAATCACCCGATCGGGTCTATTCGCGGTCGCACTTGATCGAGCTTGTCTATGGGGAAAACACCTATCTGTCCGGGCGCACGGTCGACAGTCATATTCGAAATATCCGCCAAAAGGCGCGCGCGTTGGGATACCCCGACCTAATCCAGACAGTGCATGGAGTCGGTGTGAAACTGGGCAAATGCCGGTGCTGAAGGTCCGGCAGAAATGGCGGCCCTCTTTGGCGCTGGTCATTGGCCTTGTTTGCCTGGCGCTTGTGACCCTGCCGATCGTCGGCGTATTGGGCGCGCGATTGTCGAGCAACCAGTTTGTTCGGGATACTGAACGGAGCCTGTTGGCGCAGGCAGCCCTATTGGCCGAAGTGTACGCCGCAGCTTTTGCCGAGCAGCAGACCGAACCCACCCTGGGCTACCCCCTGTCCGACGAACAGATCGCGCATCGCAGTCAGGTCTATCACCCCATTCCACCCCGGCTGGACTTGTTTCGTGGCCAGGTCTCAGATCCCAGACCCGATCCGGTTGCCGTAGATACGGGCATCGGCGCGCCCTACGAAAAGATCGCGCAGCCTTTGTCCGACCTGGCAACTTTGACCAAGAAGACCACGTTGACCGGCTATCTGTTGCTGGATCACGCAGGGCTGATCGTAGCCAGCAGCGGCGAAGGTGCTGGCTCGCTGGCCCATGTGCCCGAAGTTGCGCGTGCCTTGCAGGGGGAAACGGTTACCCTGCTGCGCTATCGTGCGGATCAGTCGAACCGGCATCTGCTGAACTCGATCAGCCGCGACACCTCATATCGGGTGTTTGTGGCGCATCCGGTGGTGGTTGCGGATCGGGTGATCGGAGCGGTTTACCTGTCCAGAACCCCGATGGACTTGGGCAAGTTCCTGTTTCAGGAGCGTTATACGCTAGGCTATGTGACGGCGTTCATGGTGCTGTCCGCCGCGCTGGTCGGTGGCCTGATGTGGCGGTTGATTTCCAAACCAATCCGCGACCTCAGTACGCAAAGTCGGGATGTTGCAAGTGGCCTCAAGCCCGTGCCCGACCCGGTTCCGCATTATGGTGTGCGCGAGCTTGCCGAGTTGGGCAACAGCGTCGTTTCGATGGCCTCGACTCTCTCGGACCGATCCACTGCGATCGAAACCTATACAAACCACGTCACGCATGAGCTGAAGTCTCCGGTCACGGCGATCCTCGGCGCGGCAGAGCTTTTGGCGGACACCCCGCCCAACGCTCCCGCTGATCGGCAACGCAAATTGGTGTCAAACATTCAGGCGGAAAGCCTGCGTATGACCACTTTGCTAGACCGCCTGCGGGATTTGGCCCGCGCCTCGATTCAGGCAGATGGATCACATACTTCGCTGGTCGACCTGATAACTGAGGCCGCACACGAGTTTCCGAGGCTGAACGTCGACCTGAAAGCACCTGAAGACATCGACCTGCCCTTGTCACAAGATCAGGGGCTGATCATGCTGCATCATCTGCTGCAAAATGCGCAGCAGCATGGGGCCACGCGAGTGGATATCACGTTCGAGGAAAACCCCATCGCACTGCGCATCCAGGACGATGGCAGCGGTGTATCCAGCCGAAACAGTGAAAGAATTACACAGCCGTTCTTTACAACACGGCGCGATGCCGGCGGCACCGGAATGGGTCTAGCCATCGTTGCCGCCGTGCTGGAACAGGCCCAAGCCCAGATACGCTGCCTGCCCTCGCAACAAGGTGCGCTGTTTCAGATCGATTGGTCCGAAGGTGCTCACGAGAGCTAGGGGCAGGACCCGGACGCGCCCTGCCCGGTTGGTTTGGGATCACTTCAAAGGCAAGCAAATCTCGGTCAGCAGATCCTCGGGCGCTGTTTCGCGCGGGTCATTGAGGTAAATTTCGTAACAAGGCTCATCTGCGGGCTCTTCATCCGACTCAGGAAGCCAGTTGCCGAACAGGCTGTGATAGGCAGCCGCGATCCCGGAATACGGCCCCTTATACGTCAACACAGCCGTTTTCCCGCCCGGGATCGACAGTTCGTCCATGTCTTCAGGGGTCGTATCGCCTCGAAACTCTGCCCCGGCATAGCTGCGCAGTTGATCCTCGGGCACGTCATCAGGGCTGTCGAGGTACAACGCCAGAACAGGCCCAACCTGCGGCCAAAGCCGGCGGGATTCGCACAGGGCACCAAACGCTTCAAAGCTTTTGCCAATCTCGGAATACGCCCCCTTGTGGGGTAGCGCGGCAACGCGGCGGGCGGGTTCTTTACGGATTGTAACGGGATGCATTGGGTATCCTCCGGTTTTGAAATCTGGATGAGCGGGTCGAAATTGACCCGCCTTGCGGAAGGCAGCGGGGGTGCTGCCATAAGCCTCGGAAAAGGCGCGCGCAAAAGAACTTGGATTGGGATAACCGACAGACAGGGCGATATCAGAGATCGCCTTGTCTGACCGTACCAGCCATGTGGCCGCCTGGTGCAGACGTATGCGCCGAACCGCCTGGGCACAGGTTTCACCGGTCAGGGCGCGAAACACCCGGTGCCAGTGAAACCGGGACATGGCGGCCACGTCAGCCAAAGCATCCAGTGACAGGTCCCCGGCCGGGTTGTCGTGGATGTATGCCAAAACGCGCAGCACGCGGTCTTCGTAGCTGGTGGCCATTGGTGTCCTTCCTTCTCTTTGCTCAATCGTGGTCGCACATCCACAGCACACAAATCTTGCTGAGTTGCATCCCGGGCAACCTCAGGCCATATAGCAGGGAACTTCCGCGTTGAGAGGCGTCATGACCCAGTATCTGGATTTCGAAAAACCGCTGGCCGAGATTGAAGGCAAAGCTGAAGAGCTGCGTGCGCTGGCCCGCACCAACGAAGAGATGGATGTGGCCGAAGAAGCCGCCGCGTTGGATGCCAAAGCCTCCAAGCTGCTGGAAGAGCTTTATGCCGATCTGACTCCCTGGCGGAAATGCCAGGTGGCGCGTCATCCGGAACGTCCGCATTGCAACAATTACGTGGATGCTCTGTTCACCGAGTTCACGCCGCTGGCCGGTGATCGGAACTTTGCCGACGATCTGGCCGTAATCGGTGGACTTGCGCGATTCAACGATCAGCCGGTAATGGTGATTGGGCACGAAAAAGGCTCCGATACGAAATCGCGGATCGAGCGCAACTTTGGCATGGCCCGCCCCGAAGGATATCGCAAGGCCGTCCGCCTGATGGAGATGGCCGGGCGTTTCGGTCTGCCCGTCATCACCCTGATCGATACAGCTGGGGCCTACCCCGGCAAAGGGGCCGAGGAACGTGGCCAGTCGGAAGCCATCGCGCGGTCGACCGAGATGTGCCTGAAGATCGGCGTGCCTTTGGTCTCGGTCATAATCGGTGAAGGTGGGTCCGGTGGCGCTGTGGCGTTTGCCACTGCAAACCGTGTCGCGATGCTGGAACATTCGGTCTATTCGGTGATCTCGCCGGAAGGCTGCGCGTCGATCCTTTGGAAAGATGCCGAAAAGATGCGTGAGGCGGCCGAGGCGCTGCGCCTGACCGCTCAAGACCTGCACAAGCTGGGTGTGTGCGACCGGATCATCTCCGAGCCCAAGGGCGGCGCACATCGCGACAGACCTGCGGCCGTGGAAGCCGTGCGTGCGGCCATTACGGACATGCTGAAAGAGCTGGACGGTAAGGATGCAGCGGCCCTGATTCAGGACCGCCGCCAGAAATTCCTGGATATAGGCTCGAAAGGGCTGGCGGCGTAACCGTCAGCCACCCAATCGGCGCAGCAAACCAACCGAAGGCTCACCGGTAACAGACAGGCCGTTGGCGCTTTGATAAGCGCTGATGGCAGAGGTGGTGTTCTTACCGATCACCCCATCCGCGCCTTTGGTGTCATAACCCGCTGACGTCAGACGGCGCTGCAACTCTTTCCGATCCTCCAGCGTCAGACCATTTGCGTCCGGCCCGAACGACGCCTGAAACGGTGCGCCACCCGCAATCCTGTCGGCCAGGTGACCCACGCCAATCGCGTAGCTGTCCGAGTTGTTGTAGCGCTTGATCACCTGAAAGTTTCGGAATACGGCAATACGCGGCCCTGGTGTCTGAGGCTGCAAAACGGCGACCGGTGAGCCCGAGACGGTTCCAGCCTCTCCGCCCCATGGCTGGCCCCGCACCCATCCCGCACGTGCGAGATACGACGCCGTAGAGGCCAGCGAGTCCGTCGGATCCTCGGACCAGATATCGCGCCGCCCGTCGCCGGTGAAATCCACAGCATAGGCGAGGTACGAGGTCGGGATGAACTGCGTATGCCCCATCGCCCCGGCCCAGCTGCCGGTCATGTTGGCAGGTGTAGTGTCGCCTTCTTGCAAGATACGCAGGGCTGCAACCAATTGCTTTTCGAAAAACGCGCCGCGCCGCCCGTCATATGCTAGCGTCGATGTGGCTGAGACCACGGGTACATCCCCGCGCCGCGCGCCATAGCGGCTTTCCAGCCCCCAGATGGCCACGACAATTTCCTTGTCCACGCCGTACTGTGCCTCGATCTGCGACAGGGTGCCGTTATATTGCCGTAGCATCTTCTGACCGGTTTCAATCCGCTCGTCCGAGGCGGCGATGGCAAGATAATCCTCGAGCGAGCGCTTGAACTCGACCTGGTTGCGGTCGCGTTCAATCACATCGGGCAAGTACCCTGCCCCGCGAAAGGCCTGATCAAGGGTGGTCTGGGAAATCCCTTGCGATGCGGCGCGGGTCTTGAACCCGGCAACCCAGTTATCCCAGCCCGAGTTAGGAACTGCCCGCATTCGGGATGCAGGGGCGCTTGACGGAGCACTGCCGCCTGTACAGGCGGCCAATAACGTTGATCCAAGGCAAAAAGAAAAGGCACGGCGTGTAATCATGGTTGGGGTCTGCTCTTGTTTGTGATTTGGCTAAAGCGTACCCCAGCAGAACCTTGCAGGCCAGTAGAGTGACGCCCGGGAAAAGCATCAATGCGATGTCGGCGGGAAGCCGCTCAGCTCACCAGCAAACGCAACCCTTGCGTGACATCCGAGCGTACCGCCAAACGCAAGCCGGGCTCGTCCCCGGCTTTGAGCGCAGCAATGATCAGCTTGTGATAATGTGGCGGCTCGGTGCGCCGCAAACGTCCATAAAGCGCTCGCATCGTTGGCCCCAACTGCAACCAAACAGTTTCGGCGATGGCCAGCATCGCAGGCGCCTGAGCACGCAGATACAAGGTGCGGTGAAACTCCAGATTCGACCGAATATAGCCAACCGCGTCTCGTTTGGTCACCATCTCGGCAACGGTCATATTGATGCTCTGTAGACGGTCGATCAGAGCAATATGCGCGCGTGGCAAAGCCCGGCTTGCCAGCTCAACCTCCAGCAACGCACGCAGCGCCGCCAACTCCTCGATCCGGTCATTGGTCAGCTCAGGGGTCGAGACCCGCCCCGAGCTTGACAGGAACAACGCCCCTTCAGCAGCCAGACGGCGCACCGCCTCACGCGCCGGTGTCATCGAGACACCGAATTCCTTACCGATGCCGCGCAGGGTTAGCGCCTGACCCGGCGCCATCTCTCCATGCATGATTCGAGATCGCAGAGCCCGGTACACCCGGTCATGCGTGGCAGTTTGGGTTTCAGAGGGGCGCGCGTTCATCATACGTTTTTGTGGTCACAAAATCGCGCAAGGTCAACTCGGCTCTGCGTCAAACCTGTAGCGATGCAGCTCTGCCCCGTTGTCGCGCAACCAGCGGCGGGGTTGCTGATACGGGCCAAAGATCTTCTCGACCTGGGCCCAGAACGCGGGCGAGTGATTCATCTCGGCAAGATGCGCCACCTCATGCGCCGCCACATAGTGCAACACCTCGGGCGGCGCCAGAATGAGGCGCCATGAAAACATCAACCCTCCGTGCGAACTGCACGAACCCCAGCGGGACCGCGTATCGCGCAGGCTGAGCGTCGAATAAGACCGCCCCAGCATAGCCGCATAGTCGTCACACGCACCGGTCAACCGGTCCCGTGCCAGTTCCTTGAGGAACCGGGCCAACCGCCGCGCCTCTGCCCCTTCGGGAACCGCAATTTCATCTGCCTGAAGCAAGACCCGCCGACCGTTTGCAGGCACGATTCGCCGGGCAACGCCTTCAATCGGGATCATTTGGTCTAGCCGCACTTGGGCCATGTCCGGCCGATCCTGCAGATGCTGCCGGATCCACTCTTCTTTGGTGCGCGCAAAGTTCAGGGCTTCGGTTTCCGGCACTCCAATCGGGTAAGTCAACGTAACCCGGCCATCCAGCTGGGAAATTCGTAAACTGATACGCCGCGCCCGGGCCGATTTGCGCAACCTCAGTGGCACCGGCGGCGTCCCTGGCAATGCGTGCTCTCCCATATCGCGACATCTCCTGCGCAAAGACTTTGACAGTACCCGCCAGCTGTGGCACGTGGACTGAATCATTTAGACGACTCACCTGATATCAAGGGGAATTGACATGCCCAAGGAAGAATGGGGCTTAAAGCGCGTTTGCCCGACAACCGGTAAGCGGTTTTACGACCTGAACAAGGACCCGATCATCAGCCCCTACACTGGCGAGATCGTGGAGCTTGAAACATCCAAAAGCCGCATGATCGCAGCGGATGCAGAGGATGCAGCTTCGGTCAAGGCGCGTGAAAAAGCCTCGGAAGAAGAACTGGTTCTGGACGATGACGACAATGTCGAAGTCGAACTGGATGACGATCTGCTGGACGACGATGACGACAGCAGTGATGAAGTGTCTCTGGACGACATTACCGAAATGCCTTCGGAAGACGACAACTGATCAAGCAAAAGGCGGCCCTTAGGGTCGCCTTTTCCATTTGACCTGCAGGTCGGACGGAAATTCACGTTCAACTCCATTTTTGGACTTGCACTCGACGCCACTGTCTCCTAAACGTCCGCTCACCGTATCGACGGTACCTTGATGGGGCCTTAGCTCAGTTGGGAGAGCGCTTGCATGGCATGCAAGAGGTCAGGGGTTCGACTCCCCTAGGCTCCACCAAAACCTAACAATTGATCCGCCACGCATAGTTCTTCCTTTTTGGCAGCAGGATTTTCCTTTGGGGCCGAAGCGGAACTCAGAGCCCATTGCTGCCGTCGGCCAAGCTTTCGCCTTTCGCCTGTGCAGCACGTCGCAATCCGCGCATTCCGGACGTTCCCAGGCGCTTCACAGATGGCAGGGCTGCGGGACAAAATGTGAATTCGTTGCAGCCGCACAAATGACCGCAGTCGGCGCTTTGCGGCGCTACTATTTTCTGCGATCAATCAATGTGGACAGTTCCCGATTGGCATTCACACCGTTCTTCGTTCCTCGCAATGCAGCGGGAAGTGTTTTCCTTCATGTCCGGCGCAGCTAATCCGATACAGACAGATAAAATAGCACCCCGCGATCTTTTGCGGGGTGCTGAAATGTTTGGAAGGGTTGATGCTTACACAATTTGTCAGGCGTGCAGATCCTGTGACAAACGCGTCCCATCTGGAGCCGTTTCGATTCGACTGATTGGCCCAGCTGATGGATCGTCCTTCAGGGATTTATACAAGCCCCATGTTATCAGGATAATCACAAACGAGATCGGGAAGGCGGCGGCGATAGACGCGGTTTGCAAGGCCCCCAATCCACCAGCCATCAACAATGCGATCGCTGTCGCTCCGATGCCTGCACCCCAGATGATACGGAACTTCTTCGGAGGATGATCGTCACCCATAGACAGCATTGTGGTGATGACCAGAGTACCCGAATCCGCCGATGTCACGAACCAGGAGAACAGCAGCAAGGTTGCCAGCGCCGACAATGGCCAGGCAGTCCAGCTTAGATCGCCGATCCAGGATGTCGCGCCCAGATTGCCGATTGTCCCGTACAGGGCCGCGGGAAGATCCCAGTTGCGCACCAGATTGATGACACCTGCGCCGCCTTCGACACCTGGGCCACCCGCCATGTTCAGCTCCTGCCAAATGGCGTTCCCGCCAAACATGCACAGCCAGAAGAAGGCGATTGCCGTCGGCACAAACAGAACGCCAACCATGAACTCACGAATGGTCCTGCCACGCGAGATGCGTGCGATGAACATACCAACAAGAGGTGCCCAAGCGATCCACCAACCCCAGTAGAAGATGGTCCAGCCACCCTGCCAGGCGACGTTTTCGTCAGTACTTGCGGTCCAGAAGCCCATAGGGATGAAGTTCCAGATGTAGTCACCGATTGTGGTGACATAAAAGCCAAACAACCACTTTATCGGGCCAATAATCACGAATGCAGCAAGCAGCAGCATTGACAACCAGATATTCCATTCAGAAATGATCCGGATGCCTTTACCCACACCTGAAACGGTTGAGGCCGTCGCAATAATTGTGACGATAATGATCAGGACGATTTTGGTTGTCAGCGTGGCTTCGATACCAAACAAGACGTTCAGACCTGTGGCGATCTGGCTAGACCCAAGGCCAAGCGATGTTGCGATACCAAACACAGCACCAAAGACAGCCAGCAGATCAACACAATGTCCCCAAGGGCCATAGATCTTGTCCCCGATCAACGGATAGAGCGCTGAGCGCATAGTCAAAGGCAGCTTCTTGCGGAACCCGAAATACGCCAAGCTCAATCCGACGATGACGTAAAGCGCCCAACCATGGAAACCCCAATGGAAATAAGTCACGCGCATCGCATCAATGGCACGTTGCATGTTCATGTCAGCATGACCTGACAGCTCTGCGTGTGGGTTGTTCGGATAGCCGAAAGCGCCTGAGTTATCGAAATAAAAGATCGGCTCGGCGACACCGAAGAACAGAATTCCAATCCCGATACCTGCCGAAAACAGCATTGCAAACCAGCTGAAGTTACTGAATTCGGGGCGGGAGTCATTGTCGCCCAGTCGCAGACCGCCAAATTTTGAGAACATCAGGAAGAAACAGAATAACATGGTGCCGGAAAGTACCGAAATATAGTACCAGCTCAGTCCGCTTTCGATCCAACTGCGGAGCGATTTGTATACTCCGCCCGCAAGTTCGACATTTAGCACCGTGAAGATAACAATCGATGCGATCATCAACTTTGAGGCAATTGCCATCCCCGGATGCAGACCGGTAAAAAAACCGGATTTTGCCACCAGATGGGCGTTGGGGTTACTATCAGTCATAAGGATCCTCCCTCTTACGATAATTGTTGAGGCGCGAATCAGAGTGCGCCGGTTAATGCCGTCTATTCGGGCAGGTATTTGTCAGACCAACTTTCTCCGGTAGCGCCACTTGCGATCATTGTGCTGATTTGAGCGGTGGAATATCCCAAGCGCATCAGAATCGCGCGGGTGTGCTGCCCGTATTTTGGCATCGGACCCGGAATCGTAATTTTTCCGGTTTGTGTGCGTACAGCGTTGGGGGCTACCAGGTCACACCATCGCCCCATTGGGTGTTGGTCGTGGCGAATAACGCGGAACGTGGATTGGCAGATGTCAATTGCCCCCTCGCTCTCCAGCTGAAGTGATGTGTCGCGGGTTTCGTGCAGGGACGCAAGCGGGACAATCGTGCTGGCACCTTGAGAAAAGACATTGCGCCAATGCTCCAGTGGCCGCTTCCTGAATCGTTCCGCCAGAGCGCTGTGCAGCTCATCATCCGGCAGGTTCGCCAGATCGGCGAGTTCGCCAACCCGCGCGAGTGCTGCGTCACGTTCAGTCGGGGCCGCGAAGAACAGCCAGTGATCCAAGGCTTCATAGCAGTGATAATAAGGTCCCCACCCAAGGACCTCGCGGCCCGAAGGTTCATCAAAGGGCACCCGCCCCTCAAAATCATGCATGAACTGAGCCTGAATGAGATTGCCCGCCGCCGCCAGCGAGGCGCGTGCAATGCCACCTTTTCCGGTCTCTTTCAGACGCAGCAAAGCGCCCCCCAATGCGACACAGGCGCAAAACCCGGTCAGCACGTCGATGGTTCCGAAATGTGCGTGCTCTTCGGGGGTTTCCATCCCGCCACCGAACCGCACCATCACCCCCGTAGCCGCTTGCGCGAGGTCATCATAGCCCAGATGATCGGATTTAGGGCCGCGCAATGGCCCTCCGAACGCATCCAGCTGCACCAAAATAAGCCGTGGGTTGATCGCCTCCAGCCGTTCCGGAGAGAGCCCCAGCCTGTCCCGTTGCTGATCAGTCCCGTTCACAGTGACCACGTCGGCCTCGGCGATCAGTTTCGACAGGGCTTCCTGACCTTCCGATGTGCGCAGGTTTAACAGGATGCTGTCTTTGCCGCGCTGTGCGTGGATGCCAAACACAACCGTATTCCAAGGATCTACCGAAGGCTCGACCGGCTGGACCAGCGTAATATCTGCGCCGTAACGCGCCAGGGTTGAACCAATCATCGGCCCGGCAATCACATTGGTCAGATCCAAAACCTTAAGGCCATCCAACCACCCCGTCGCGGCACCGCTTGCATCAACGCCCCCACTGCGTGTGGGTTCGGCCAGAATATTCGAAATGTCCGCCGCCGTTGATCCGGCTTTATTGGCGGCACCTGCGTCATCCGACAGCCAGGCCACGTTGCCCATCTGACGCATGGTGCCATGGCGCGCATCTTCGACTTGCAGCACAAGTCCCGAGGCCAATGCATGAGGATCGGCAAGCCATTCTTTGGTGAAACGCTGCGCCGTAGCGGGGGCTTTGGCCGCACCAAACAGCTCTTCCCATTCATGGGATGGCTTGGTCAGAAAGGCTGTCTTCATTGCCGAAGAAACGCGTGCGCGGTCAGATGCGCCCACCGGGTAGTTGCGCATCGACCATTCTGCCGGCCAGTCTTTGGTGTCCAGGTATGCCGAGAAATCCGGCAGCGCGTCTGCCAGGTCTTTCAGCCCAAGTGTTTCCAGCACCCGGCGCGGATGGGTGGCAACCGATCCACTGACCACGTAGAACCCACGCCCATCGGCGCAGGTATAGGTGCGATAAAAAGGGTCCAGGAATTCGGACAGTTCGCTGAACTTCAGGTCCATCGGCAAACCGTCGGCGGCGCGTCGGTCCAGTTCAACTTCGCGCGGGGATTTGTAGCGCTCGGGATAGTCCTGGATCTGTTCGCAGTTATAAACCAACCCCTCCAACAGCGCCGAAGCAAGGGGGACCTCGATATAGTCACCGCCATTTTGATCTCGTGCATTAAGGGCAAAGAGAACAGCCATTGCCCCAAAGCTGGATCCATAGGCCGAAGCAAGCGTGAGCGGTGTAAAGGAAGGGTTGATCCCCATCAGGCGACGGTTCAGTCCCATATCGGTGAATTGGCCAGTGTATGCGGCGATCACAGCTTCCCAGGCGGGCAGACCAGCGAGCTCCGGATCAGTTGATGCAAAACCTGGCAGGGAAAGATAAACCAGCCGGTTGTTGACGGCACGCAGTGTATCCGGGCCAAGCCCAAGGCGATCCATCACGCCTGGTCGGAAGTTTTCAATCACGACATCGGAACGTTTTGCCAGTTCGATCGCTGTGTTGCGATCCTCTTCGGATTTCAGATCGAGCTTCAGCACACTTTTGCCGCGCGAAAGCATATCAAAGGCAGGATCGTCAAAAGCCGGTCCATCAGGGTGCTCGATACGGATCACTTCAGCCCCCATATCCGCGAGCATCATGCCAACAAGCGGTCCGGCAAGGTACTGTCCAAAGTCCAGAACGCGAATGTGAGAAAGAGGTCGGTTCATGTGTGTACCTTTTCTATCGAGACATAATTTTATGTAATTCGGCTACATTTAAAGTTATGTGTACCAATTGAATTGATTGTGTCACACTGGACATGAATCTATCCACTGGATCACATTTTGATATGGGGAAGCAGAAAGAAATTCTCTCAGGGTCGCTAAATGCACTGCTGGTTTTAGAAGCAGCGGTGCGTCAAAGGGGCTTTTCCATGGCTGCCAAAGAGCTAAACCTGAGCCAGCCCGCGGTGTCGCGCCACATTGCCACTCTGGAAGGACGTTTGGGACAGGCGCTGTTCATACGCGATCACAACAAAATCACCCCAACCGAGGCCGGTCAGAAACTGGCAGATTCCGTTGCTCTGGGGTTCAGCCATGTTGCGTCTGTCTGGCATGAAATCACGGCGCAGACAGATGGCCGAGATGTCGTCCTTGCCTGTAGCTATGGCTTTGCCGATCAGTGGCTGATGCCGCGGTTTTCAGATCTGAGGTCCGTCATGGGCGGCGCGCAGGTTCGCGTTGTGACGTCTGACAGGCTGGAAGATATTGATTTTGGGCGCGTGGATGCCGCTGTTGTCTGGGATCTGGGCCAAACCCCGGACAGGCCATCTATTCCGCTCATCAAAGACGAAACTTTTCCGGTGTGCAGCCCACAGTTTTTAGCGCGGTACCGCGAAAAGTTTGGGAGAGGTGAGGCAAACACTGCGCTGGAGGTCGATTTTATGCATTTAGTCCCGGATGATTTTCTGCACTTTGCCGTCGGTAGTTCCGGTTTTCAGACCTGGCATAGCTGGTTTACCATGGCGGGTCTGAAAATTCCGGAGTTCGGTCAACCCACCCACTATGACGCCTATCCGTTTTTGATGCGTGCTGTACTGAATAGCGAAGGCATCGCCTTAGGTTGGCGTGGTTTAGTGGACAGCCTGCTGGAAAGTGGCAAGATCGTTCGCGCGGGGCCAAGTGTGTCGAACCGCGAGACGTCATATTATCTTCAACATCGGGAAATCCAGGAAGAAAGGGTTGCACTCACACGTTTGGTGGGTTGGTTCAAATCAGAAATCAACAAGCCCATCACCCAAGTTTCAGGTACCAAGGGGTGACAACAAGGTAGGCCGGGCTCAAACCAAACCCGACCCACCCGAAGTTGCCGACCTGTTATTCGAAAAACTCTTCTTCCGAATAACGCCTCCCCAGGGATAGGAAGGTAAAGAGATGCACCTGCAACCCCGATCCCGTCTAATTATTTTTGGCCGACATGACGACCAGCTCCTTCGGGCATAGAAAGCGCCGCATGTGTTCCGGCGTAGCCCGCCAGCTTCGCTGCCACCTCATCCGAAGGCAGCGATGTGCCGCGCGCATTCAGGTCCATATGCAAAAGCAGGGTTTCGACAGTAGCTGCCAGTTTCGTCCAGCCCCCCAAAGCCGGTGGAACAGGTGCATCTTTTTGCCTTCGCCCTTCAAAACCTGAGTGGTGATGGTCAGAACATCCCCCTCATGCACTTCATCAAGGAACCGCACGTGGTTTTCCACGGTGAAATAGCTGCCACCTGCGGCGATGTAGGCCGCGTCGCAGCCAATCATCTCCATGAAACGATCGGTTGCCTGAGCTGAGGCTTCCAGATAGTTTGCCTCGTTCATGTGACCGTTATAATCAGTCCAGCTTTGCGGTACTTGACGGCTGACAGTTATGGGCAGGTCCACGGGTTCAGGATCTGGCAACGTGGCCTCATGGTCATTGATCGTGCCACCCGCACCACTGCCGGATTTCTTGAGTGCGCGCATCATACCGACAAGGTTGTCGTCACGCAGTTTTTCCAGTTCACGGATCGACATATGCCCGGATTGAGCATCGGATTGACCGGCAATCAGATCAACCAGTTCATCGGTAAACTCGGGCACGTCCATCAGCTTGGTCCACTCCCAGGCCAGTGCTGTGGAACGTCACTGACCTTTGACTCAATCGACAGCCAAAACCTCAATAAATCAGTGAATCGCGTCATTCAATTCTGACCCAAACGTCAAGCATTTCTGACCCAATACGAAAAACGGCCCTTCATCGAACTTGCGACGAAGGTGTCGAAAGAGCCCATTCTACCGGACGCTGCGTTTCGCTCCGATGACAGCAATGCGCTGGAAGCAGACTTTGCAATGTTTGGCGACTTCCTCCAATAACTCGTTGAAACAGTCGGTAGCGACAATCTTGGTTCGAGTGGGCAAGCTAAGAACTTGGATAAGTGCTCAGGGGTATGACGGCCGCAACAACCTCGATGCCGTCAGTGATTTTCAAAGCGCTGACGGCCGCTTTGCTATCTAAAACTGTGGTTTCGTGATATCCTTATACCGCCTTGGGGGCTACTATGGGCGATTTCTTTTGGATTGGAACTGCAATCGGCGCTGCCATTGGGCTGATTAATATGTTTTTCATTTTGAATTCTCGTCTCGGTCAGACCGGGTTGAACCAAGCCAAAACAATTTGGCAAGGCCTGTGGGTATGGGCGCTTTGGACCGTGTTCGGTGCCGATGTTCTGGCGCTCTGGCTTCTGGGCGTCGTTCTCTTGGGCTTATCGCGAATTTTGCGACGGGGTTCTGAGGCATGATAGTCGGGGAAGATGCGCCGCAGCGCCGCAAGTGAAACCGCGTCTCGACTGAGGTACAGCGCATTCGCGCGCAGTATGGTTGCGCCCGATGTTGCAAAGGTAGTGCGTAGGGAGAAAGCTCTGCCGGAATACATCGCTGCAAACA
This sequence comes from Ruegeria sp. CDSA079, assembly GCF_059612245.1. Taxonomy (NCBI): domain Bacteria; kingdom Pseudomonadati; phylum Pseudomonadota; class Alphaproteobacteria; order Rhodobacterales; family Roseobacteraceae; genus Ruegeria; species Ruegeria sp. CDSA079. Next base: position 196,181 of record NZ_JBXWQF010000007.1, read on the forward strand.
ATGATCGCCCATCCCCGAAATGAATGTACGCTGTCGGGCTATAACGTAATTGGTCCGGGCCTCAGTAAAGGTCTTAATCTGCGGCATTACGTAGTAATTTGAGCCCCCAATCACTATATTAGTTTTAGCTGCAATTGGTTTTCGCGCTCATCCTGGGCATGAAAGTGTTGCGGACAATCAAAGGATCGAAAGCATGTCTTTCAAAGACCTGACGACCAGAGCGGATGCCGCGCTGAATGCCAATCATGCGGACAAGCCGAAAAAAGAACTGGCTCCCGAGGAACCTGACGTCGGCCCCGAAGAACCAAAGCCCAAGCGTCAAAGTTCATAAGACCCTGCCGGGAGTGGGTGACTTGTCCTTGAATACGTCTCCGAACGAGCGGTATCAGCTAAGGAGACGTACGCAAATGGACCAGATTACCAGTAAGACCACCGCAATCTTCTCCCGACCGTTCACATTCCCGGGCTTTGACGAAATGCTCCCGGCTGGTGAGTACGAAATAGAAACTGAGCTTTCTGCACCGCCCGACTATTTGGATCCAGAAGCCTGGAAAGCCTCGGTATTGGTTTACCTGCACCCCCGTGAAACCCATCCCGGGTTGGCGCGAACCTTGACCGTTTCTCTGGCTGATCTCGACAGTGCACGTGTACAGGACAAATTAACCAAGAAAGAGTTGTCGAAGTTTTTACTTGATCAACTTCTGGCCGATCCGATGGTGCAACTGATCATGGAAGCTGATGGTGTGTCCGAGACTCGACTTCGACACCTTTACTCGAGATCGGATATTTCAGAGTCGCCCGGCGGATCACCGGATTAAGGAGCCAAACGCTCAAAATACGGAGGCGACTTCCAAGACGCCCTCGCAATCCAAATAGCTGAGAATGAAGAAAAGCCTGTCCTTACCGCTAATCGCTCCTCGAATTGCAGGCGGCCCCTCTCGTTCGTTTGAACCTGGCATTTCCGGCACAATCTCCAAGCAACGGGAGAGCTTTTTCTCAACTCTTTCTTAAGGGGTAACTGAGTGACCCAAACTGAAACCAAGGTTATAAACTGATGAAAGAACCCGACAACGATACAGAAGCGATCTTGGAACGCGCCCTAAATGACGTGCCGCAAGAACGACCGTGTCTTCGTTGCAGAACTCCATTTTGGAGCGAAGGGTTTGGGGAGCGGATTTGTCGGCGCTGCAAAGGACTGAACGCGTGGCGAAACGGTGTGTCGGTTAGACCTGGGTTAGCTCGGCGTCGTTAATTTCTGACAACAGTGCAACCGCCCAAGCTTGATCATATTTCATGCGATATTATTGGTGTATAAGACTTCTTCACCCTGATTTTCCGTACCAGCCCATCGGTTAGCTTAATCTTTTCAAGATCGTGCAACTCATCGGGGGATCAAGGCTTGTTTGATGCTCCCCAGCAGCCCATCTATACTGGGCTAAAGTTTTTCTTTTTCGACCTGCTGTCTCCCAAAATCGGCGTTCAGTCTTTCGATTCAGACCGACCACGCCGAGCCGTCGCAATAGTGCGGGCGGCTGTTATTAGGAGACTTACACCATGGCAAATGGCACCGTGAAATGGTTCAACTCAACCAAAGGTTTCGGCTTCATTGAACCGGAAAATGGCAAGAACGACGTATTCGTACATATTTCGGCGCTTGAGCGGTCCGGCATCAGTGAACTTCAAGATGGCCAGAAGGTCACTTTTGAATTGGAATCTGGTCGTGACGGGCGCGATAACGCCGCTAACTTGGCGCTGGCCTAAACGTTTTTGGGCACCCTTATGGGTGCCCGTTTGGACATTTAAGTCCGATGAGAGATCGGAGGGCCACCAGGTTGCAACCTCAGGATTGGACTAGAGTTCTCGCGCAATACCGCGCATCGAACACCGGACGCAGTGTCTTCGAATTGACAATCACTGTTATACCTTTTGTTGTGTTATGGGTCGCTGCCTGGCATGCATTGTCCATTAGCGTCTGGATCTCCACTTCGCTGGCAATATTGAATGCCGCCTTCCTGGTCCGCTTGTTCATAATCATGCACGATTGCGGTCATGGGGCGTTTTTCAAAAGCCGTGTACTTTGCAATTGGACAGGCCGGTTTCTGGGTGTTCTGGCGCTCACACCATATGATGTCTGGCGCCAAACCCATGCAATTCACCATTCTTCAACCGGTAATCTGGATCGGCGCGGTATCGGAGACTTACCGACCTTGACTGTCGACGAATATGTGAACCGTAAGTGGATCGGACGCGCCTTGTATCGCTTGGTTCGACACCCATTGTTCATGTTTGGCGTCGTCCCAATCTATACGTTTTTTATCCTATATCGGCTACCCGTCGGATTAATGCATGCTGGCTGGCAGTATTGGCTAAGCGCAATGGCGACAAACGTTGTGATAGCTACTGTTTTGGGTGGAGTCTATTGGGTCGGAGGTGTGGATGCACTGTTGTTTGTGTTTCTCCCGACTATGATTTTAGCTGCTTCAATCGGTGTCTGGCTTTTCTACATCCAGCATCAATTCGAGCACACAACCTGGGAACACGAAGAGCAGTGGAAACTACAGCATGCAGCATTCTATGGCAGCTCTCACTATGCCCTACCTGGTCCTCTACGCTGGTTCACTGCGAATATAGGTGTGCACCATGTTCATCACATGGCCAGCCGGATACCTTTTTACAGACTTGATGAAGTGCTGCGCGATCACGGTGAACTCGCCGATTGTCAGCGCATTACGCTCTATGAAAGCCTGCACTGTGCGCGGCTGCACCTTTGGGACGAAAGCCGTCAACGCCTGCTGACATTTTCTGAGGCGTTATCGCACGCCAAAACTGCATAACTTTCAATGTACTCTGGCGCGCACGAGGTATGCTTCGATTGTATCCTCATTAAGTGCTCGAACGGCCTTTAGACGGTGGAGATCGGTCAGAGCCCTCATTACCTGTTCTTTGTGATGCAGCGGATGTCGGCTTCAGAGTGGCATGCTAAAGAGGCTACATAAGTAGTAACGGCTTTGCTAACACATACGGCGAATGCCAGGTTGAAACCAATTCTTTCTTCAGTATCGGGGCCTTGGTAATAGCGTTAGGCTCATGAACGTTGTAATACCGTCGCCAAGTGGTTATGTTAAGTCCACTAAAGTTCTGGTTTTCTGCGGCCTAGGCGTATCGCCAGCTAGAGTAAACTAAGTTCTTCCATCATGAAAATTCAGCTGTCACGTCCTCTACTTGGATCTGATGTTTGGGAAGGTTGCCGATGTTTTCGCGCACAACCACATCGCGTGTGACGTTTGTTGATCCGTTTTGGTGATCAGACGCACCGTTGGTTTGCCAAAGAACCACAACGCAATCATTGATCAAACGAGCTTCCGGTAGGCCCGAACTGCGCCTATCGGTCATCGCGGCTTGGGAATGGCCCTAGCGCGAGAATTAGAATGCGCAAAAAGACACAAAACAGCGTGGCGGCGCTTTCTCCGCCAGAGGATCTAAAATGACATTTCCAGAATGGACGAAACCAGGCATCTACGGTGCTTTGTGTGGTGCGATTGCGGTCTCAATCCTTGGCTTTACCTGGGGCGGTTGGACGACCAGCGGCAGCGCTCAAGAATTGGCTAAGGATCATGCAAGCGAAGAAGTGACGCTCGCGATGGTGCCGGTTTGCCTGAACAGGTCAGCCGCTGACCCGAGGCGCGAAGAAATAATCTTAACCCTCCAAGATGCCTCTGGCTTCAGTCGCCGTAAGGCTATGATGGATACGGGTTGGGCCACGCTGCCGGGGTCGGAAACGCCAAGCCGCGACCTTGCAGATGCCTGTATCGCGGGGCTTGAGCTGGATGGATCATAACTCAAAGGCAATGCCGCAACTCTGTCGGGCGATCTGGAGAGCGCATCTGTCACCAGGCATTCAGATCATTGCGGCGCTGATTGTGCTCCCAATCTGTGCTCTGCTTCTGTCTTCAACGCCTGCATATGCTCAATCCACATCGCAACCTGTGCCTGAAAATGCCACTGCAAAGAGCTACGGTGACGGCTGGAAATGTAACGCTGGGTACAGGCTGAGTGGCGATGTCTGCACCGTTGTCATAGTGCCAGCAAATGCGTATCCGACCAACCGCACCTATGGTTCTGGTTGGGAATGTCTTCATGGTTTTCGCAAGAACGATGATAAGGCCTGTGTTGCGGTGATTGTACCTGATGGCGGGTTTCTTGATCCATCAGGTGAGCGCTGGCATTGCTCGCGGGGTTTTCACAAAGTTGACGACGCGTGCCTAGAAATTGTCGTGCCCGCAAACGCTTATCTAGTAGCTACGACTTATGGACCCGCGTGGGAATGCAAACGTGGGTTTGAAGTATTGGACGACCTTTGCGTTGCCATTGTGGTCCCGACCAACGCTTATCTGAATTCATCAGGATACGGCCGACCCTGGACATGCGAACGTGGATTCTATGAGCAGGATGGCTCGTGCGCGGTCGTTGTGATCCCTGAACATGCCTACTTTGACGATGCAACCTACGGCACGGGATGGAAGTGCGAGCGGGGATACGCTGCCTCAGGTGAGAGCTGTGAAGTAATAGACCTTCCTGCGAATGCCCATCTCGACAGGTCCGGAAACCGTTGGGACTGCAACAAGAATTTCAAGTTATCTAAAGGCCTGTGCGTTCTCGATAACTGAGCGTGCGGCACGACTATTTCGACTTCAATATCAGATGGTGACGATAGCGTTGCCTTCGGTGTCGACCTCACAAGGGAAACAACATGAAAACCGACTTTAACGTGGCAAACACCATCCGTCGTCCCGTCAGTGGTGCACAAGCGCCGCCATTGACCAGCGAAGGACACACAAGATCAACCTCTGCCACTCAGATCGTCTTGCCGCCAACTGCGATTGTCTATTGCCAAGGTAACTTCGCCAACATCGATGGAAAAACTGCAAATGGCCTTGTTCGTCATTCAGAGGCCTACAGGATCCTGTCTGTCATCGATAGCAACCACGACGGCGAAGACAGCGGGCAGGTTCTTGACGATGCAGTAAACCACATTCCGGTCTTCAGAAGTTTGGACGCTGCTGTCGCCCATGAAGCCATCATCCCAGTTACCCTCATTTACGGGATGGCACCATCTACGGGGAGACTCTCATCGACAGATCGCGACGTTGTTCTCGACGCGATATCACTAGGTATGAACATCGTCAGTGGATTGCATGAATATCTGAGCGATGATCCGGAAATTGCGTCTTTTGCGGCCGAACGCAAAGTCACCATCCGAGACATTCGAAAACCTAAACCCAGCAAGGATATGCGCCTGTTCGATGGAAGTATTGCAGGTGTAAAGGCACTGCGCATAGCGGTTCTTGGAACCGATTGCGCCATTGGAAAACGGACAACAGCGACCGTATTGGCCCGCGCCTTGAACGCAAGGGGCATCAAGACTGTTCTTGTTGGTACGGGCCAGACAGGTTTGATGCAGGGCGCAAAATATGGAGTGGCAATGGATGCCGTACCGCCGCAGTTCTGCTGCGGTGAGCTTGAAGGTGCGATTGTTGACGCTTCCGAGGCTGAACAACCCGATGTCATATTGATCGAAGGCCAAGGAGCGTTGAGTCATCCGGCGTTTTGCACATCCGCCTTTATCCTGCGGGGCAGCCAGCCGGACGCCGTGATCCTTCAGCACGCTCCAAAGCGTGCACATCGCTGTGATTTTCCCAATATGCCAATGCCCAAACCTGCAAGTGAGATTGCCCTTATCGAAGCGTTTGCTGACACAAAAGTCATCGGTGTCACGCTCAATCACGAGGGGATGTCTGAGGCCGAAATTACCGACACTATCGCCGCCCTGTCACAAATACTCGGTTTACCCGTAACGGATGTGCTCAGCCGGCCAGCTTCGCATCTGCTTGCAATGGTTGTCGCCGCCTATCCTAGGTTGCACCAATCCACGCCTGTGGCTGCGATATGAGTACACCCCGCATTGAGGTGCATCTGAGCAAGATACGCCACAATGCAAAGACTGTGATCGGACGCCTCAGGACTCGCGGCATCAGCGTCACCGGTGTGACCAAAGCAGTGTGCGGGCATCCAGCCATCGCTCGGGCCATGCTGGACGGTGGCGCTGTGGGACTTGCAGAAGCGCGTCTTAGCAACGTGCGGAAGTTACGCAACGCGGGCATGACATGCCCGATCACCTTGATCCGCACTCCAACGCTGAGCCAGGTCGATCAGGTCGTCCAGTACTGTGAGACAAGCTACAACACGGAGATCCGCGTGATTACCGCTCTGGCTGCCGCCGCAATCCGGAAAGGCTGTATTCACGGCATTATTCTGATGGTTGAGATGGGCGATCTGCGTGAAGGGATCATGCCAAAATACCTCAGCTCAATTGCACAGCAAGTGGTGGATATGCGAGGTGTCGCGCTAAAAGGCATCGGAGCGAACTTCGCATGCCTGAGTGGAATTGCCCCGAATGCCGCAGACATGGACGCCTTGTCTATCTTGGCGAATGACACAGAGGGACAGTTTGGTACCTTCCTTCAGACGGTATCTGGCGGTAACTCGGCCAACCTTCCTTGGGCCTTCGGTGGACACCCAGCTGGGCGCATCAACGATTTAAGGCTGGGGGAAGCAATACTACTGGGCGTTGATCCGGTTTCCGGAGATCAGATAGATGAGATGTATACGGATGCCTTTACGCTTGTCGCCGAGGTCATTGAAACAGGGTCCAAACCTGAAACTCACCCTCAGAGCATCTGCGACCCGATATTTAAAAGACTTCACCTTGTCCCAAGAAGCGGACGGAGCACACAATTGGTTCTCGCCATTGGTCAGCAAGATACGGACGTTTTGGGGCTTTCTATGCCGCCAGGAAACAGACTCATCGGTGCAACAAGCGATCATCTTGTCATCGGCACATCCCATTCGACACAAAATGTAGGATCGGAAATAAGATTCCAAATGAACTATAGTGCGTTGATGAAAGCTATGTCCGCTCCTGACGTTAAAACAATGCTGCTCCATCGCAGTCCTTCACGACACGCGCGTGTCTCTCAAGGACCAGGCAATCACCTGGCATCAATTTGAAATACTCAACAGATAAATGCGTCGTTGAAAACGGATAGGAGAATAACCATTGGCAAAACTGAAAAAAACAACTGTCTTCAAAGCTCAAGTTCCCAAGGCGGAAACACCGATGGACAAAACATCGCGGGTCGTTCGGGAAATGGTCAACGAAGAAGCAGAGCAAAGACAGATCAAGAACGCCCGGCTTCGCAAAACTCGGCTCGAAAGGGATGCGAAGACACCATCTGAAGCCAGTCCGCCGAAGCCCGTAAAAAAGCGGTGACAGGATCGTTGGCCCTCCTCTCCGCGCGACTTGATTGAGCGAAACACAAACAAAGTGTCTAGCGAGCGCTGTATATCTCATGCATCAGTAGCGCCCGTACTCGTTTCAAGGATATTGCCATGACAAACTCAGATGAGAGATCAGAAAAAGTTCACTATATCTGCCAGACATATGTCGAACAGAAGCCAGGACGCGGAGGGCAAGGAAGCCTGAAAATAGGCAAGCAATTTGAGTACTCTACGGCAGCGGAAGCACAAAACAGAGCAGAAAGAGAAGCGCAATCCGACGATTGCGCTGGCGCCGATGCCTACATGGTCAGTGAAGATCCGAACAGTGGCGAAGTCGGGTCGCCAAGTTTCCTCATTAGGCTTGGCAACGTCCCGGAATTTGATGAGTTTTAAATATTTTGCTAGCTTCAGCTTAGCTCTCTATTTGCACCTTGAATTCGGTACTAACTCGACCAGATACACATCTTTTTGTGCCAGCAAAATAGACCATTTTGGACGTGGGTTTTGCAAAGAAACTAGGCCATGAATACCAAATAAAACGGTCATTGGTGCGAGCGCTGCGAAAGCTAATTTTCTCCTGCTTAGCGATGATCTCATCAACCGGCATCGAACGGCATGTTTCCAGATTTCCGCAACGATGGTGACAGCGACATGTCGATGTGTTAGCTGACGCCATGATCTGAACGTTTTCCATCCATCCGCATTCAACACGGACGTTTCCGTGACCATTGAAATGCGCGTATGAAAGGAAAACACATGAAACTTCCAGATCTCCCCCCGATTCAAGGCAAACGCTTCGACATCGAAACGCTTCAATACAATACCATCAGCCTGATGAAACAGGCGGATGAGGGTCCGACCTTCCTGCGCCACGCAGGGCGGGTGACCCACGTCGTCATGACCGAGGAACTGTTCGACGAGCTTTGGCCAGACCCGCGACGGGCCTGGAGTATTTACGAAATGCCACTCCGCGAGGAGCGTCTCCTTTTCGAGGCTTTGAACAGGTCACTCGCCGAGAGTGAGGATGACGACGGTTAGAAATTTGACGCCAGCCCGGGCGCTGCCGGTCTGTCACAGCGTCCGAAATTTCGCAACCCATGGATGTTTGACGCCTCGGTAACAAACCACGAACGACGCAGTAGGGGTTTTATGTGAAGCGATCCTTGGTTGAGTAGCTGCAGTGCACGGCACCTTCTATGACCCACATCGAAACGGAAGTCCTATCGCGAAAAGAAGCTGAAGTAGAGGGCTTGGGTTGTGGGGATTTCTGTTCGCTTTACCACTCGGCGGATGGAAACCAGGCTTTGATCTGCGACCATTTACTGAAACAAAGATGATCGCACCTTAAAAAGTCAGCTGAAGTCTGTCGGTTCTGGGGCTTCGTCGCTCCGCTTGATTTCAGGAAGAAACGCGTTCAGGCTCTGTACGTATTCCACAATTACATCACCAACTTTCTCTGACGGTCGTGACACTTCGTCGAGAATTTGCCGCGCGGCTTCCTCGATGCTTACACCTCGTTCCGCTGCGATAATTCGCAGACGTCCATAAACTTCGACCGATAAGTTTTTGACAGTCAAATTCGTCATTGGAACCTCCACTTCGGAACCTACTATCATATCCTAGACGCAATTGCGTTGTCGTCATTTTAGTCATTTGCACTAAAAAAACGATCCCTGCCAGATAGTTTTGGCCCGCCCATCGGACCGTCGGAGCACCTTGCGGCTAAGGTCCAAAGCGAGCCCAAAGTGCAAAATGCTGCAGAACCTACCAATGGCTTCAAATTCGCGAAACTGGACGGTGGTGAGATTGAAAGCAGTTCAAAAAGTGCATTTGCCTAGCATTTCCAGTTACAACCGTATCAGCCAGCTCTGCCCTATTCGTTCAAAGCAGGTCGTTCTATTCGCGGCCTTCAAGGGTGAAACCCAAGATCTTTGACAGGACACCACCGTGTCGCAGCAGGTCGACCTCTTGGAATGTGTCCACCGCCGCTTTGCAGCGGATATCGCCCAGCAATTCGGTGCCGCGCTGCCACTGCAAAGTAGTTTCCAGACCAGGCATCAGCGTCTCGGGTGGCAGGTTCACAGCGAAGCGATCCCCGGCGCGAATGCCCGCCGTCTTGGGATCGAACCCGTCAATTATCTGCACCGGTACCACGCCCATACCGATCAGGTTGGTGCGGTGGATGCGCTCGAAACTTTTGGCGAGCACTGCGCGGATGCTCAGTAGTGCCACGCCTTTGGCCGCCCAGTCGCGGCTAGAGCCCATGCCATAGCGGTCACCGGCCAGAATGATAGTGGGCTGCCCTTGATCCGCCAGGATTTGGGCTGCTTCGTGCAAGGGCAGGATGCGCCCATCCTCGAGCGTTGTCTCAGCAGGGGCCAGCCCCTCTTGCAGGAAGTTCACCGCCAGCCTGTTTGTGAAGAGGCCACGTAGCATGACCTCCCAATTGCCGCGATAGGCGGCATAGACATTCATGTCCTTGGGATCACCGCCGCGAGCGCACAGCCATTTGCCCGCCAAACTGGTTGGATCCACCCACCCCGCCGGCGAAATATGGTCGGTCGTCATATCATCCCCAAGCACCATCAGAGGCGTGGCGGTATAGTCGCCTAACCGCGATTGCTGAGGCTCGGCGGTGAATTTCGGCCGCCGCAGATAGCGCGAGGTTGGCTCCCACGGGAAGCGCGTGCTGTCATGGACCTTAATCCGGTTCCACGCGGCATTATGGGTGGCCGCAGCAAAGGCGGCGGGAACGTCCGCCTGACGATAGCCCGCCTTTAGAAGTGCCTTTATTTCAGAGATATCGGGCCAGATGTCGCGCAGATAGATCGGCTGACCCTCTGCGCCCTTGCCGATCGGGTCATTCAAGATATCGCCAAAAATATCGCCCTTCAACGCATAGGCCACGACCAAGGGTGGCGAGGCCAGATAGCCCAGATCCAGCTTCGGATGCACCCTCCCCGGAAAGTTGCGATTGCCCGACAGCACGGCGCTGATCGCCTTGCCGTCCTCCAGCGCGGTCTCGATCACCTCGGGCAAGGGGCCGGAATTGCCGATGCAGGTGGTGCAGCCATGGCCAACCAGATCAAACCCCAGTGCCGATAAATCGGGGATAAGGCCCGCGCGCTGCAGATAATCCCGCGCCGACGGCGAGCCCGGCGCCATCGAGGTTTTAACCCAGAACGGCGTCGTCAGCCCTAGCGCCCGCGCCTTGCGCGCCAACAACCCGGCCGCGATCATCATGTAGGGATCCGAGGTATTGGTGCAGCTAGTGATCGCGGCAATCCCCACCGCGCCATCGGGCACCACGCCTTCGATGCGCGGCGCACGGGACAGCAGACGGTCCAGCGCCGTCTCGACCCGCGCTGCGGCCTGTGCCGGGGTGCAGGTGTCCTGTGGGCGGCGCGGGCCAGAAATAGTCGGGGTGATCGAGGTCAGATCAATCTCGACCGCCCGATCAAAGCGCGGAGTGGTCGCGGGATCGAACCACAGACCCGTGGCACGAAAAACAGGTTCGATACTGCCCGTCAAACTGCAGGGCCGTGCGGTGCGTTTCAGATAGGCAACGGTTTCGCCATCCACCGGGAAAAACCCTGTCGAGGCACCGTATTCCGGCGCCATATTGGCAATCACCGCGCGGGCATCGGCGCTGAGCGTAGACAGGCCGGGGCCGCAGAACTCGACAAAACTGCTGGAGACATCAAGCACCCGCAACCGGTGCGTCACTTCAAGCGCCAGATCGGTCGGCATGGTGCCCTCGGGCAGCTGACCAGTCAGGCGCACGCCCACCACTTCGGGCATGCTCAGGGTCGTGGCTTGGCCGAACATGACGCTCTCCGCCTCGAGCCCGCCAATCCCCCAGCCCAGCACGCCAATGCCATTGATCATCGGCGTGTGGCTGTCAGTGCCCAACAGCATGTCAGGGTGGGCCCGTCCATCGGAGCCGATCTCAAGCACTGTTGCCAGTTGTTCAAGGTTGATCGTGTGCATGATCCCGGTGCCCGGCGGATGCACCGTAACCCCATCCATATTCTGTGATGCCCATTTCATGAAGCTATACCGCTCGCCGTTGCGGGCGATTTCGTTGCGAGCATTGGCTGAGAACGCCGCCAGCGTGGCATAGCGATCCACCGCCAATGAGTGATCAACTGAGACGTTGACCGGCAGGTTCGGGGAGAGAACGCCCGGGTCGCCATCAGCCTCGGCCACCGCGTCGCGCATCCCGGCAATGTCCGCCAGTGCGGGCGTGCAGGTGGTGTCGTGCATTAGGATGCGGTTGGGCATGAAGGTGAGCTCAAACCCATCGTTTCGCCCCTCAAGCCAGGCATCCAGCGCCGCTACAAGCGCGTCCGACTGGCCGGTGGCGCGTAGGTGGTTTTCGGCTAGAAGACGCAGGATAAAAGGCAACCGATCCAGTCGGTCGCCCAAAACACGTGGAAGGTCCGTGGCCCTTAAACGGCGCGTCCCTGCATCAATTTCCAGATCGGGGATCACCTTATCCTCGCTGGAGTCCAAATGGATAGTGGCCGCAGTCACACGAGTTTGACCTTGCTATGCAATACTCCATCGGCGTCGCCATAGATCCAGTCGCCCGGCGCAATGGTCACACCGCCGATGTGAATATCGCAGCCAGCTTTGCCCCAGCCCATTTTCGCGCTTTTCACCGGCGAGGTTGCCAGTGCGAAGACCTGCGTCGCCATCTGCTCGATCTCAGCGCTGTCGCGAATGGAGGCGTTGAGAACCAGCCCCACCCATCCGTTATTGATCGCCATTTTCGCGATCATATCCCCTAGAATGGCAATGCGGGTGGAACCGCCGCCATCTACGACCAACACGCGGCCCTCGCCGGGCCTTTCCAACTGCGCGCGCATGACCATGTTGTCTTCGAAACACTTCACGGTCTGCACTGGGGCGGCGAAATGCGGTGCCGTGCCGAAGCGACGAAACGGCAAGTGAACAAGCGACAGTTTGTCGGCGTGGTCATCAATTAGGTCAGCAGTTTTCATTTCGGTCTCACATATTTGCGTAGGTTGCTTTCAGGTCGGCCACGTCGGCCTCGCTCAGGAGGCGCGTCTTTTGCCCGCGCAGTGCTACAAGAAGTTTGGCAGTTTCTTCCAGCTCTTCTGCCGCGCACACGGCCGAGAACAGATCCTTGCCCGACACCACGGGGCCGTGATTGGCCAGCAGAACTGCGCTGTACGCGCCCTTCAGGTCACGGATCAGTTCGCCCGATTTCGGGTCGCCCGGTTTGACGTAAGGCACCAGTTTCACCGTGCCCACGCGCATCACCACATAGGGTGTCAGTGGTGGAATGCAGTCATCGGGGTTGGTGTCTTGTAGACAGGAAAGAGCGGTCGCCCAGGTCGAATGCAGGTGCACCACGGCCCCCGCCTGCGGACGGGTTTCATAGAAGGCCTGATGCAGGAACACTTCCTTGGTCGGACGGTCGCCCGCCACGTGATTGCCATCCAGATCGATTTTGCTAATCCGGTCGGGATCAATCGCGCCCAAAGTAGAATTGGTCGGTGTCATGAGGATGCCATCGGGCAGTCGGGCTGAGACATTGCCCGCCGTCCCGACCGAAAAGCCCCGGTTGAACAGGGACGCACAGAGGTTCGACATCTCTTGGCGCAGATCTGCTTCGGTGCTCATGTCCTCCCCTCCATGATGCGCAGAGCTTTAGTAAAGAAGTCCGGCGCGCCGAAATTTCCTGATTTCAGCGCAAGCGAGATCGGTTGATCCTCGCCCAGTGTCAGGACTGGAACGCCAGGGTCGATTTCCGCGCCGATACGCATCGCAGGCGAGCCAAGTTCGCCCGCCACTGCCTGCGCCACCGCGCCCGAAGTTTCGCCGCCCGCCACAACGATCCGGCGATAGCCGCGTTGCACCAGTGCGCGGGCGGTGTCGGCAAACAGAGCGTCCAGCTTCTCGGCCACGGCCTCGCGACCGAACTTGCCTTGAATCGCTTTCACCTCGTCGGGGGTGCCAGAAGAATGGACCAGGGGCGCATTGCCGGTGTTCTCAGCGATGAATTCCAGCAGGTCATCCATTGTGACCCTCCCATTCATGACGCCGGGTACGTCGATGGCATAGGTCGGATGCGATTTCTGATGCTCGGCCAGCTGACCGCGCGTCGCACCAGAGCACGACCCCGCCAGAATGGCCGCGGGGCCTTGAATGCCTTCTGCAGAGGGCAAATTGGCCTTGGCCTGACCGCTGCGAATGAAGTTGCGCGGCAAGCCCAGCGTGATGCCCGAACCGCCCGTAACCAGCGCAGCGCCTTCAAGTGCCTCGCCCAGCGTCAGCAAGTCTTCGTCAGATACGGCATCGGTCACAGCATAGTGTTCTTCCGCACCTTGCAGCGCAGCCCGCACCTGTTCGGACCCGGCCAACACGGTCGACAGCGGCAAATGACCCACCGCATGCTCGGTCTGCAAGCGCAGGAAGCGGCGCAGGTCGGGATCCGTCATCGGCGTCAACGGATGGTTCTGCATCCCACTTTCGCTTAGCAGCATGTCATGCACGAACAGATGGCCCTGGTAGACCGTGCGCCCGGTCGTCGGAAAGGCCGGACAGACCACCACGCCGCGCGCCCCCAGCTTGGCGGCCAGAGCATCGGCCACCGGGCCGATATTGCCTTCAGGCGTTGAATCAAAGGTCGAGCAATACTTGAATACGATCTGCTTGCAGCCCTGATCCAGAAGCCATTTCAGCGCCTCGAGGCTTTCGCGCACCGCATCTTCAACCGGGTTCGAACGCGACTTCAGACTAACAACGCCGGCGTCGATGTCCGGTGCGGCAGGGCCAGTAGGCACGCCGGGATACTGGGCGGTTCTCAGACCTCCTTCGCCGTCAATGCCTTTGGCCAGAGTGTTGGCGACATCGCTGCCGCCAGTGAAATCATCTGCGATAACGCCAATTAGCATTGCTGAACCTCGTTATTGTGTTCGATCCGGCGGCGGATTTCTTCAATCGCGGCCTCAGGGCTGGTCAGAACAGGAACGTCAGTGCATTCGCGCACCGCATTCGCAGCGCTGGCCATGGAAAACTGCGCCAGCAGGATGACATCCGCATCAGTGATCATGGCGGCGGTATTGGCAATCAATCGGTCGTGAGTTTCGTCGTCGCCAGCCTTTTTGGCGTCCAGCGCGCCCTCGCAAAAGACCGAGGTGATTTGCGCGATGCTGCCTTTCTCGCGAGCAGCCTCAAGGAACTCATCCTCCATCCCACCGGCGGCAGGTTGGAAAGTGTACAGCATGACAACTCGGTCTCCGTGGGAGAATGCCGCTTCGAACATAGCTTCGTTAGGCTTCATTACTGGAATGCCCGCCTCGAAATTGGCACGTTCGATGGCCGCCCCGAAGGCGGAACAGGTGAATAAAACCCCATCGGCCTCTGCAGCCTCGGCATAGCGGGAAAGGTCGATTATCCGGCGCAGAAGGTCAGCGGAAAGTTCCGCCGATTTCGCACGATCCACCGAAAGACCCTCTTCCAATATCGAGATCATCTCGGCTTCCGGCCAAAGCTTCTCTGCAGCATCCTCGATCGGATCAATCGCCACTTTGGTTGCATGAATAAGCGCTATGCGCGGTCGGTCTTTCATCTTTTTTGCGTCCTGAAATATTCGGCGACACCACAGGGAGAGAGGCAGTGCCGCCGAAAAGCTGCGGGCAAGAGTTGCCCGCAAGGAGTATCCTCAAGCTGCAACGCTTTCGCGCGCTACGGCTTCTGCGACGAGGGAGCCAAAGGCGTCACAGTTCACGGATCCACCCAAGTCACGGGTGCGGTTTTCCGAGACGTCGATCACTGCGTCCACGGCGTCGGCAATGGCTTGACCGGCATCCATCAACTTCTGGATGCCACGCTGTTTGCCCAGCCAGGTCAGCATCATGGCCGCTGATAGGATCAACGAGGTCGGGTTGGCGACGTTCTGCCCCTGAATATCCGGCGCCGATCCATGTTGCGCCTGAGCGCAGCACAGACCGGTTTCAGCGTTGGCGTTGATCGACCCTGCCAGACCCAATGACCCAGACAATTCCGACGCTAGATCCGACAGGATGTCCCCGTAAAAGTTGGTAGCTACCACCACGTCGTAAGCTTCGGGTTTGCGCACAAGAAGTGCGGCGAAAGCATCGACGATCAGCTCTTCGGTTTCAACTTCGGGGAAGTCCTTGGCCACTTCGCGGAAGCATTCCAGGAACAGTCCGTCGGTCATCAGGAACGAGTTTGCCTTGTGGATCGCCGCAACCTTCTTGTTGCGTTGCATTGCCAATTTGAAGGCTTCGCGACAAATCCGCATCGAGCCGTGGCGGGTGATCTTGCGTACCGACAGCGCCATGTCGGGGTCGGGCATCATCTCGCCCACGCCCTTGTACATGTTTCTGTCAGGGTAGAAGCCCTCGGTGGCTTCACGCATGATCACCAAATCCATGCCTGGCGCTTTGTTCGGGATGAAGCTGCGGGTACGTGCGGGACGTACGTTTGCATAGAGGTCCAGCCCGATGCGGAAGCCAGCCGACACGTTGCGTCCACCTTCGACAACCGGGGGATAATCCATGTGTGACTGAGTGCCTAGGATCACACCGTCAAATTCGGTGCGGGCGCGATCCAGAACCTCTTCCCGCAGGGTGATGCCGTGGTTCTTTAAGCTGGTGAAACCGCTCTCTTCTTCATGGAAGGTCAGTCCCAGATCAAAGCGTTTGTTCGCAGCTTCGACAACTTCCAGGGTCGCCGCCATGATTTCCGGCCCGATACCATCGCAGGGCAGTGTCATGATACGCATACTAGTCTCCTATGATCGGCCATTTGGCCAAGTTCGTTGAGGGTGTCGGCTCAGTCGCCGACGAATTCTTCTTGATCGCGTGCGGCTTCCATCCGCTTCTTCATGCGACGCCCCATCAGCATGGGCAGCACGAAGCCGGCGATTGCGACAAGCCACAGGATAATGGCCAGGGGACTGCCGACGAGGATGAACCAGTCGCCATCCGAGATCGTCATGGCGCGGCGCAGGTTCACTTCCATCTGGTTGCCTAGGAGAATGCCAAGGATCACGGGCACCAGAGACACGTCGAGTTTGCGCAGAACCCAGCCAGCAATCCCAAAGCCCACCATCAGCATCACGTCAAAGGTCGAGCCGGTGATCGAATAGATGCCTACGAAGGAAATCATCGCGACGATCGGCATCAGGATCCGGGTCGGGACCATAAGCACACGGGTGAAGATGCCTACCAGCGGGATGTTCATGGCCAGTAGGATGAAGTTCGCAAGGAACAGCGAGGCGATCAGGCCCCACACGATGTCCGGGCTTTTCGAAAACAGCAGCGGACCAGGCGTGATGTTCAGCTGCAGCAGCACTGCCAACAGAACCGCCGTTGTCCCCGAACCGGGAACACCCAGCGCCAGCATCGGCACCAGTGCGCCACCCGAGGCCGCGTTGTTGCCCGCTTCCGGTGCCGCGACGCCGCGCGGGTCACCTTTGCCGAAGGTCTTGCCATCACGGTCAACCGCTTGCTTTTCCAGCGAGTAAGCCAGGAACGAGCCCAGCGACGCGCCCGCACCGGGCAGAACGCCCGAGAAGAAGCCAAGACCCGTGCCGCGCGCCATCGAGGGAAGGCAGCGCTTGATCATCTTGAAGTCGGGCATGATCCGGCCAATTTTGGTTGCCCCGGCTGAGCCGACTGCGCCACCGCGGTGATGCTCGAGGAAGATGAACACCTCGCTCAGTGCGAACAAGCCGACGATCGCAATCAGGAAGTCGATGCCGTCATAAAGGTGTACGTGGTCGAAGGTGAAACGCTGCGAGCCCGTCTGGCTGTCGCTGCCAATCATGGCAATGCCCAGTCCCAGCGCTGCCGCAAATGCCGATTTTGCCTGGTTAGTGGACGAGATGCCGCCAAGGGTTGCAAAGGCCACCGTGAACAGTACGAAATACTCGGCCGGTCCAAATAGAAGGGCTATTTTCACCAACTGCGGGGCCAGAACGACCAGACCACAGGTGGCCACGAAGGCACCTACGAACGAGGCAACCCCAGACAGCGACAGGGCCTCGCCTGCCTTGCCCTGCTGGGCCATCGGATAGCCGTCCAGACAGGTCATCATCGCCGGTTCGTCGCCGGGAATATTCAGTAGGATCGAGCTGATCCGTCCCCCATACATGGCACCGTAATAGACACTGACCAGCAGGATCAGAGATGCGGTCGGGCCCAGACCCAACGAGAAGGCAATGGGGATCAGGATCGCTACACCATTGGCTGGGCCAAGACCCGGAAGTGCACCCATCAACGTTCCCAGAAAGCAGCCGATGACCGCCAGCAACAGGTTCTGCGGGGTGAGTGCGATGGCAAAGCCATCTGCAAGAAGAGACAGAATTTCCATAGGTATCGCTCCTCAGAAACCAAGTGGACCTTTGGCCAAAGCAAGGCCGAGGATCAGGTGGAAAACGACGTAGATACCAACCGAGGTACAGACCCCCGTTACGAGGGACCAAAGGGGTTGTGTCCCCAGGCGCCACGTCAAGTAGGCCGTTGCGAATACAGTCGAAATCAGGAAGCCGATTTCGGGAAGCGCCCAGCTGTATGCAAACATGACAGCTGCCGCGAAGACGATTTCGGCAAATTCGCGCATATGCGGCCATTCCGGTTCGTCGTCGGGGCGCAAGATGAAGTAGAGCGAACAAAGCGCGACGATGGAGCCTACGATGTAGGGGAATGCACGCGGACCAACCACATCGACCATGAAGCTGTCTTTGATCGTTGACGCGGCCCAAATATAGAAGATGGCGAGCGCCAACCCAAAGCCGCCAAAGATGCGGTCACTCATTTTCTCCTCCCTTTCATTTGATGTGCAGTGGGCTGGCCGGTTCATGCGGCCAGCCCGAAGTCGCGTTATTGGATAATGCCAATCTCTTTCGACAGCTTGGTCACATCAGAGATGCTGCCCGCCACGAAGTTGTGCATATCGTCGCCGAAGTTGTTGAAGGGTGCGATTGCAGCTTCTTCAAGGGTTGCCTGGAAGCCCGGGTCGGCAACCATGGTCTTAATGGCGTTCGACCAAAACTCTTTCGCTTCGTCCGAGGCACCAGCGGGCATGTAAAGACCGCGCCAGTTCGCACCAACCACGTCATAGCCCAGCTCTTTTGCGGTGGGGATGTCCGGGTAGTTGGCCAGACGCTCGGGCGCCATGATGCCGATGATGCGGATGTCACCCGACTCCAAGAAACCCAGCATTTCCGAGAAGTCACCTGACAGCGCTTCGGTCGCACCCGAAAGCAGACCTGTCATCGCTTCGCCGCCACCGTCAAACGAGACGTATTTCAGCTGCGTGACGTCTTCCATTCCTGCTTCGCGTGCCACCAGCATGGGCTTGATGTGGTCGAAGCTGCCAACCGACGAGCCACCAGCGATACCGACCGAACGCGGATCTTCCAAGATCGCGTCCATCATGTCTTTTAGCGTCTGGAAGGGCGAGTCTGCGCGAACAGCGATGGCGCCATATTCCGCACCGAAGGTCGCCAGGAAGTGTACGTCATCCTGCGTCGCGTCCTCATAGATGCCCTGCGCTATACGCGCGCTGGTCGACATAGACGCTGCAACGATCAGGTTGTTGTCTTCGTTACGCTCTTTGGTGACGTGGGCAAAGGCAACACCGCCGCCGCCGCCCGACATGTTGGTGACTTGCATCGAATCTTCGATGACACCCAGATCAAAAAGGTGTTTGGCGGTTGTACGGCAGATGAAGTCCCAGCCACCACCCGGGTTGGACGGGGCGATGCACTGCGGGCTTTCAGCTTTGAATTCAGCGGATGCAGTACCCACACCGGCCAGCAGGGCAACGGTAGCGAAGGCGCTTGCACGAGTAAGTTTCATGAACACGAGGTGGTCCTCCCATTTTTTGATGTTCGGTAGCGCGAATCTCGCGCCAGTAACAGGAATTGCATATTTGATTGCAAAAAGCCAATTTAAATTTGCTTTTACACGGTCAAAAATCCAAAGTCACATTGCTGCATATTAGCCGTACTGTTGCCGCATCGCTGCAAAAGCATTGATTAATAACAACTTATTTTTCTACCCGGCGTCACCGGAGCTTGGCTTTTGTTCTACCGGACTGGCAAAAAACCAATCATGGGCACGTGACAGTTGCAGAAAGGTGTAGACCTAAATCCAATTTTTTGGTTTTTATAACTCATAAAGCCAGAAAACTGGGGCGTTCTGGAAAGGCAAATGCAATCTGGGATGCCCCCAAATCAACCCATCGGTGATTAGGATGTCGGGAAGAACAAGCGAGCTTTCGAGGAAGATCTCCAACCGGCTACTACATGACATAGTGTCCGGCTCCCTAAGTGCCGGAGAGCATGTCAGCGCCCAGCAGGTTGCCGACAGATACGGCGTTTCGCGTACTCCGGTACGCGAAGCTTTGGTTAGCCTTGAAAACCAGAAGGTACTCGTCCGGCAACCAAACCGCGGATATTTTGTTGCAGACAAAATCCCATCAAAGATAAATTCTACCCTGGCAAAAGCGATGCCCGAGGGAAATGAGGACTATCAAACCCTCGCCAACGACTGGCTGACCAACCAGATCCCCGAGGACGTTACTGAACAGTTTTTGCGTCAGCGATATGGCTGGACTAAAACCAAGGCTCACGACCTATTGGCCAGGGCATCCCGAGAAGGATGGGCAGAACGCAAAGAGGGATACGGTTGGCGTTTTTTGCCGGTTGCCAAGACCCCAGAGGCTTTCGATCAGATCTATAGATTTCGAATGGCGATCGAACCCGCCGCCATGCTCGAACCCACTTTCGAGCTTGATCACAAAGTCTTGGATGAACAGCGGCGTATTCAGGAAGGCATGTTGAACATGGACGTGAAATCAGCTCCGGACGAGTCCTTGCTCAAGAACGGTTCGCTGTTTCATGAAGAACTGATCAAACTCTCGGGCAACCCATTTTTCCTGATGTCACTACAGAGAGCCAACCGGATGCGCCGCTTGATGGAGTACCGGGCTGAAGTCAACCGCGAACGCCTTATCGAGCAATGCTCTGAACATCTCGAGATCTTGTCTCTTTTAGAGCGCGGCAACGTTGCAGATGCTTCTTACCGGATGCGCCAACATTTAAGCGGTGCCCTGAAACGCAAATCACCGCTGGCTTGGAGCTGGGCTGCGGACAATCCGACGGAGGCCGATTGAGCGATGCCGCAAGACGTTAGATCTGCGCCCATGATCCACTCGATGGCGCTGGTTGCGCATGACAAGATGAAAGATCAGATGATCGAATGGGCGAATGCGCATAAGTCCGAACTGGCAGAGATGGAATTGTTCGGCACCGGCACGACCGGGGGGCGTATCGCCACTGAAGTCGGGTTACAGATCACCTGTCTGAAAAGTGGCCCTCTCGGAGGTGATGCGCAAATCGGCGCGATGATCGCTGAAGGGCGCCTTGATGCGCTGATCTTTTTCATCGACCCGCTTTCCGCGCTGCCTCACGATGTCGATGTGAAGTCGCTGCTACGACTGGCCACGCTGTATAACACTGCGCTGGCCATCAACGTGGCAAGCGCGACGCTGTTAGTGCGCGCGGCTAGCGTTAAAGCCGCCAAAACAGCCTGAGGATTCACTTTCCGCACGATCTACAGAAATATGAATGTCTGCGGCGGGGCTTTAAGGGGTCATTCAGGTAAATAAAGCTAATGGCAGTTTTGTCCGCGAATGGTGAATTCGTTCAGCGCCAAATCTTGCACGCGCAGCGAATGACCGGAATGCGGGCTGCGACCGCAGAATGCAAGCAGAGTACCGAATGTCTCTTATGGGCCGTCTGCGTGATAAGCTGGCAGCGGGGCAAGGGCTTCTGCTGCAACAGCACCGAGCTCCGAAATGAGCCCAAAATGACTAATGCTGCGCAACGCTCCAAGGTCCGTTTTGTTCGTCCGTAGGATTATTCTGAAAAAACTTCCGATCTGCGGCGGCACAGTAAGTTCCCAGTTATGTCCACGCAGACGTGCTGTTCGATCCTACTGACCACGATTCGCTATGCAAACCACTTTGGCACGCTATTTGCCGATCTAGTACCAGCCTCAGGTCAGCATCCGAAGCCTCGAACAGCACTCCAGTTCCTAGTTTCTCGGGGGCTTTGGTTTGCGCCAGAAGGCGCCTACATTTTTTCAAATGCACTGTATTGGAGTGATTGCCCCATTCCATTTGATCACTTCTGCTGCCAGGTTGTGACCAGCTTTCAGACATTCGCGAACGTCCTTACTCTTGACATGTGCTGCGAGGAAACCAGCATTGAAACTGTCCCCTGCGGCTGTGCTATCAACGACTTCTGCTACGGTGGGCAAACCTTGGGCTTTCTGACAAGTAGTGAGATTGATTGGACCAAGAGCTCCCCGTTTCAGTGCGCCAAATTCCACACCAAGACTGCCTAAACGGCGCAAAACATCTGTTTCGTTTCGATCGCCAAAAAGCTCAATCTCATCGTCCAGTGAAGGCAGCGCGATATCGGTCAGCCGCCACATTTCACGATTTAATTCCCTAGCCGCTTTTGTGCTCTCCCACAGACGTGGCCGGTAATTACTATCGAAGGCAACAGTACCCCCTCCTTTGCAGAAGCCGCTTACAAAATGAAGCAGGTTTCTTCTCACCTCAGGCGTGAGAATTGCTAATGAAATACCGGACAAATACAGTAAATCGTAGCCGGTCAATTCTTCCAATGGAACTGAGCACGGGGCTTGAAAAAGCGTGCGAGCAGCGGAGTCGGAACGCCAGTAAGTAAAGCTGCGCTCGCCGTTTTCGTCCGTATCTATGGCATAGAGACCTGGATTTTTGTCGTCGCGAATTTCAATGCTGGATGTGCCAATTCCGTGTGCGGAAATCGATTTCATAATGATCTGCGAATAGGGATCCGAACCCAACGCCGTACAGTACGCAACAGACACATCGGTGTCGGCTAAAATCCGGCTCAGGTAAACGGCGGTATTGAATGTGTCACCGGCAACGCCCAGCTTTGCGTTGACACCATCATCCGACACAATCTCGATCATCACTTCGCCGATGCAGCAGATCTTCTGAATCGGGCGCTTATTTCTTGCCACCTAAATCTCTCCGAATGTTTGTCGCACCTGATCCCAGGCATTTTCGAGGTGGCGCTTGAGCGCATCCTCAGCTGCGTCTGGGTCGCGCATAAGAACTGCGTCAAATATTTCCTTATGGGCCTTAAAGTTCTTTTGGTTTCGGTCCGGGAGTCGTGGCATTTGCATCCAATGGGGCGCTAGCCACGTTGTGTAGGCCCGGTTGACCGCTGGCAGCACCGGATTCCGAGGAATTTCATACAGGATCCGGTGAAACCCAATATCGGTTTCGTAAAACATTTCGCTGTTATCTATAGACGCCTCGTTTGCTTCCAGCGCCTGTTTCAATGCGGATATATCATGTTTGTCCGCTGTTTTGGCGGCTTCCCGAACCAGCGCTGCCTCAAGCAAGATGCGTGTGTCAAACAGATTTCTAACGCCTCCGGGCTGGTGCAACAGATGCGTGACGATGCTTTCGATCGCGCTGAAAGCACTGTCGTATCCCGGTTTTCGAACCAGCGGGCGGTGCCTCGGGCGCGCTTCAATCAATCCTTTGTTCGACAATGCGACAACTGCTTCGCGAACGACTGTTCGACTGATCCCGAATTCCTCCATCATGTCGCGCTCGGGTGGTAGTGGCTGGCCATCTCCAAGCTCACCGGTCTGGATTCTCTGAGCAAGGATTGCGACGACATTGTCCGCGGCCCGTCCATTTTCAGCTTGGTTTCGCACAAAGATTTCCTTTCGGTAGCAGGGACCACACAGACCATTGCCTCATGCAGATTAAGTATTACAAGCGCCCAAGGATCAGGTCGGCACAACGATCCCCCATCATCATGGCAGGCGCCTGAGTGTTTCCGGCATTGATATCCGGCATCGCAGACAGGTCGCAAACCCGAAGATTTTCAACGCCTCTCACGCGCATTCGCGGATCAAGAACCGCCAGTGGGTCGTTGTCAGCACCCATTTTCGCGGTACCTGCCGGATGGTAGTTTGTTTTGACAAAACGTCGGCAATACGCGCGCAGGTCTTGGTCTGAGCGCACCTCAGGCTGTGGCAACATGACTTTGTCGATCCGGTCGGCAAGAGGTGGCGCGTTGAATGCCTCGAGAAAGAACCGTTGGCCCTTAACCATCTGGTCCATATCCTCCTCGTCCTTCAAAAGGTTCGGCGACACGCTGGGCATGGCCTTGGGATCGGACGACGACAGCTTGACGGTCCCTCGGGACCTAGGTTTGATTACAACTGTTGTGACCGTCAGCCCATAGCCATCCTCGACCAAATGACGGGTATCGCGGTCGACATAGACGATCGGAACGCAAAAGGCCTGAATCGTTGGCTCTGCCTCCGGGTCCTGAGGATTGACGAAAGCACCTGCTTCAACACCAGCGCTTGTGATCGGACCACTTCCAAAGAGCTTAAACTGAAGGCCATTCCGGATCATGCGCCAACCTTCACCCTGTCGGTAGTACCCGCCTTTCCCCTTGACGCGTGCAGTGATGGGAACTTCAGGGTGATCCACCAGATTTTCACCGACACCGGGCAAATCCACCGCGCATGGGACATCGAATTCCCGAAGATGTTCGGCCGGGCCTATCCCCGACAGCATCAGGATTTTCGGCGTTACCAGGGAGCCTGCAGAAAGTATCACTTCTCCGCTGCACCTTGCCGTGTGAACATTGCCCCTCCGATCAGCAAACCGAACACCGACGGCTTTGCCGTTCTCAATAACGACGCTCAGAACTTCGGACTGTAAACGCACGGTCAGGTTTGGGTCATTCTTCAGAGGCTCAATAAATGCATACGCTGATGATGACCGTCGACCGTTTCGGTTCATGAATTGATAGAATCCCACACCGCGCTGCCGCTCCCCGTTGAAATCCGGTGAAATCGGTTCGCCCAGGCCCTGAACGGCCTGCACGAACAGCCGGGACAGATCATCGATATGACCCGGGTCGGACACCAACAGCGGTCCACCTGTGCCGTGGAGATCATTGTACAGACGATTGTTGTCTTCCATGCCGCGAAAATGCGGTAGAACCGCATTCCAACTCCAGTCGACGCCGTCATTGCTGCCGTGCAAAATGTCCTGCCACGCGTCGTAATCTGATGGGCGCCCGCGCATGTAAACCTGCGCATTCACAGACGAACCTCCACCAAGCACATGCCCTTGGGGGATGTCGTGGACGCGCCCTCCCAGATGCTCCTGTTCTACAGTCTTGTGATAGCGCATGAATTTCGTGCCGTTAATCATTTTGAAAATACCCGGCGGCATGTCCAAAAGCGGGTGTTTGTTGGAATGCCCCGCCTCAAGAAGAAGAACCCGGTTTTTCCCGTCCTTGGCCAACCGAGCGGCGACCACGCAGCCGGCGGCCCCTCCTCCCGCAACGATATAGTCGTATTCGACGGCCATACTGCTCCTCCCATAGAACAACGCCTGTTTAGTGATGCATGCAGGACATGCGCCTCCGGCAGCCTAAAAACCATTCTCGTTGGAAGGCTTTCGGAGCAGCGGCACCTCAGGCATATATGATCGTACCAAAATTTTCAAGGGAGAGCCCAAAATATCAAATATGGCACATTTTTCACGTTTTCTCTTGACCTAAGCGCGAATCTAGGTGAGTTAGAAATATGTTTGGTACGACCAAAGGTGAATCGTGTTAGATTTTGATATCCAGTCCGGAAAGATCCTCAAAGCGCATATGCTCATCGATGGCGCGTGGGTCGACGACGCGGCCGGTGATCGGGTCGAAGTGGAAAATCCAGCGAACGAGCAAGTTTTCGCCACGGTACCGCTTGGATCGGAAGATGATGTGGCGCGAGCGTTGGAAGCGGCGCATAAAGCGCAATCTGACTGGGAAATGGTCCCGGCTGTGCAGCGCGGGCGAATTGTTCGGCGGCTTGGCGAACTCGTTTTGAAACGGACCGATGATCTGGCTCGGATCATCACGATGGAACAGGGCAAACCCTTCAATCAGGCGCTGGGTGAAGTCACCGCCTCGGCTGAGTTCTTGTTTAACGCTGCCGATAATGCGCGGCGCATCGAGGGGGATATTCTTGTCTCGGACAACCCCGATGAAGAGATTTTCATTCGACGCCACCCCTACGGCGTGGTCGTCGGGTTGACCGCCTGGAATTACCCGTCTGCTCTTGTCACCCGCAAGCTTGGCCCCGCCCTGGTCGCCGGGAACGGTTTTGTTCTGCTTTCGCACGAGATCACACCGCTTTCCGGTTTGTTTATCGCTGCACTTGCGCAGCAAGCGGGGGTGCCGACCGGACTGTTCAATGTGATTACGGGCCGAGGCCCTGTGGCGGGTCAAGCCCTTGTGCAGCACCCACTCACGTCTATGGTGACTATGACCGGCAGCAACCGGGCTGGACGCGAGATATTTCGGGCCGGCGCCGACGGGATGAAAGTCTTGCGCCTGGAGCTCGGGGGAAAAGCGCCCTTCATCGTACTGGAAGACGCCGACATAGACCGGGCCGTTGAAGCGGCGATGGTTTCGCGATTCACGAATTGCGGTCAGATCTGTACTTGCAATGAGCGGATGTACCTGCATCGTTCAATCGCCGATGAGTTCCTCGAGAAATTTGTTTCAAAAGCCGCAGCCATGACGATCGGCGACCCTATGGACAACCCGGACATGGGCCCAAAGGTCAGTGGACCAGAGGTCGACAAGGTGGCTTCACTGGTCCGGGCGTCGATCGAGGCTGGTGCCGAAGTGCTTCTGGAAGGCGGCCCACTGAACCAAGGCCCCCACTCGAAAGGTCATTGGATGGCCCCAACGGTTTTGGAAGTCAAAGACAACAACACAGCCGTGGTTAAAAACGAAGTATTCGGGCCAGTGGTGCCTGCCATTCGAGTGGACGGTTTTGATCAGGCATTGGCGATGGCAAATGACACCGCATTCGGATTGTCCGCCTATGTCTTCACAGCAAATCATCGCCGCATCATGCAAACCCCTAAAGCGCTGAAGTTTGGCGAGATTTACGTCAATCGGGCCAATGGTGAACAGGTGCACGCGTTCCACAACGGTTGGGGTCAGTCCGGCTTGGGCGGAGAAGATGGGAAATACGGTTTCGACGGGTACCTGCGAAAGCAGAGCCTTTATCTAAACTGGGGGTGATCCCGGTAATTCAGCGGCTTGGAGGATGCGGCCGCGTTAAACTTGGAGGAGATGTAATGAAACGTCGTAACATGCTTGGATCAGCAATTGCTCTCAGCGTCGGCCTGGGGGCCGGACTGGCCATCGCCGAGACACCGCCGCTGGAGGCCAAAGACACGTATCGTGTGGGCTTCCCACAAATGGAGTCCAACAATCCATGGCGCATCGCGCAAACCAAATCCTTCCACGATACAGCCGAAACCTGCGGCTGGGATTTGATAGCGACCGACGCCGCCGGGTCTGCCGCCAAACAGGTTGCGGATGTGGATTCAATGATCGCGCAGGGTATCGACGTTTTGTTCCTTCCCCCACGCGAAGAAAAACCACTCATCCCTGCCGTCATGAAGGCAAAAGCCGCCGGAATTCCGACCTTTCTGGTAGACCGCTCGGTTGATCCAAGCGTTGCGCAGGCGGGCGACCACTACGTATCATTCCTTGGGTCTGATTTTATTGAGCAGGGCCAACGCGCCGCAGACTGGCTGATAGCAAATTTTAGCGGTGAAAAAGGCGTTATTGTCGAGCTTGAAGGGACGACCGGATCTTCACCGGCAAATGACCGGAAAAAAGGTTTTGACGATCAGATCGCGACGGATGACCGGTTTGAAATCGTCGCTTCCCAAACCGGCGACTTTGCCCGCGATCTGGGGCGTCAGGTGATGGAAACACTGCTACAGGCGCATCCGGACGTGAATGTTGTCTACGCCCATAACGATGAAATGGCGATTGGCGCTATTCAAGCACTGGAGCTTGCGGGTCGTAAACCGGGGGAAGATGTAATCATCGTGTCGATCGACGGCACACGCGATGCCCTGCAGGCCATTATTGACGGCAAGATGGGTGTCACTGTTGAAAGCTCACCTTTCTTCGGTCCGCTCGCTTGTG
Source organism: Ruegeria sp. CDSA079 (assembly GCF_059612245.1). Classification (NCBI taxonomy): domain Bacteria; kingdom Pseudomonadati; phylum Pseudomonadota; class Alphaproteobacteria; order Rhodobacterales; family Roseobacteraceae; genus Ruegeria; species Ruegeria sp. CDSA079. The sequence continues at coordinate 223,626 of NZ_JBXWQF010000007.1, forward strand.
ACGTTATGAAACGGTACGCGGCCGGGGAAGAAATTCCCGGCTGGATCAAGGTCGAAGATCGGATCTTCACCAAGGACAACGCCGCCGATCATATCGACGAAGCCTATTAACCACTCCCTGTGTCGGAGGGGGCGGTATGCCGTCCCCTTTGATGCCTCTCATCGCAAGAGATCACGCAAATGACCGATTTGATCGAAATGAGCGGTATCTGTAAGGCGTTCGCCGGTGTGGTAGCCTTGCAGGATGCCCAGCTTCATTTGAAGCCCGGTGAAGTTCATGCGGTTATTGGCCAGAACGGCGCCGGAAAATCCACCCTTATCAAGATACTCACAGGTGTTTACCGCAAGGATTCCGGAAGTGTTAAAATCAACGGCTCTGAAACCGGAATCAGCACTCCCCGTGAAGCACAGGATGCAGGGATTGCAACGATTTATCAGGAGCTGAGCCTCGTACCCCTGCGCAGCGTGACGGAAAACGTGATGATGGGGTACGAGCCACGCACGAAACTCGGGCTAATCGATTGGCAACGCGCGCACCTGCAGGCCGAAAAGACTTTGAAACGGTTCGGCGTGGACATCGATGTTCGCGCGCAACTTGGAACCTATTCCACCGCGATACAGCAGCTTGTTGCGATTGCCCGTGCCGCTTCGATGAAAGCGCAGGTTGTGATCATGGACGAAGCCACATCGTCCCTGGACGATCAGGAAATAGATATCCTTTTCGGGGTCGTGCGTGAACTGAAAAAGCAAGGCGTTGCAATCCTGTACATCTCGCATTTTCTGGATGAGCTCTACCAGATCTGTGATCGGGTGACGATCATGCGGGACGGTCAGACAGTTGGTCAGCATGTGGTCTCCGAGACAACCAAATTAGGGTTGATTTCGGAAATGCTGGGTCGCGACCCGGAAGAAATCGAAGCGGCAGGTATGACCGGTCTGGGCGGTGAAAAGCGAAATCAGCCTGGTGAGGTTTTGCTGGAGGCTGACGAGATATCCACCGGCCACGGATTGAAAGACGTCACGGTATCGGTGCGCAAAGGCGAGATCGTCGGTTTGGGCGGCCTGCTTGGAGCTGGCCGAACTGAAGTTGCACGGGCACTGTTCGGGCTGGATGCCTTAAGAAAAGGTAAAATCACCCATCGCGACGGCCCGGATCGCATCAGCAATCCGGCACATGCGATCGAAGCCGGTATCGGCTTTTTAACCGAGGATCGCAAACGCGAAGGGATCATTCCGCATATGTCTGTGCGCGAAAACATGACTCTCGCCCTGCTGCCCCGGCTTCGGAAATTCGGCGGGGTGGATCGCAAGCGAGAGCAGGAGCTGGTGGGGTCTTTCATATGTTCCCTGGGCATCAAAACCGCAAGCATGGAACAGCCGATCCGTGAATTGTCGGGCGGCAATCAGCAAAAGGTCTTGCTTGCGCGATGGCTGGCGCTCGATCCAAGACTGCTGATTCTCGATGAACCGACCCGCGGGGTCGATGTCGGCGCCAAATTCGAAATCCAGTCGATCATCCGAGACTATGTTGAAAAAGGTCTTGGCGTTCTTCTGATCAGCTCAGAATTCGAGGAACTGGTGGAAGGGGCGGACCGGATCGTCGTGCTGCAGGACGGCCATTCCGTCACGGAACTGGAAAACCCCGGGGTAACCGAGGAAAGGCTGATCGCTGCCATCGCCCACCATTATGAAAGGGGTGCAGCATGACCCCAGAGAACAAACAAACCTTGAACACCAGCGGAACCTCAGGAACGCGACTTCAGTTCGACTGGAGCTGGGTCAGCAACAACGGGGGAGTGATCGCACTGATCGTGATCCTGGCTTTCAACGTTATAGTGACACCAAACTTCCTGAACCCTCAAACCCTGTTCGTGAATATCAGTCAGGTAGCAACAATTGCGATTGTGGCTGTCGGGATGACACTGGTGATTGCCACTGGCGGCATCGACCTGAGCGTTGGTGCGGTCATGGCGTTGGCAGGGGCGATGGCACCCCTGATCTTCACGTCACCGTTTGCCGAAGCGAACCCCCAAATAGGGCTGGTTCTGTCTATTGTTGTGCCTGTGTTGGTGGCATTGCTTTGTGGTGCATTCAACGGGTTCATGGTGAGTTACCTCAATGTACAACCCATTGTCGCGACGTTGATTTTCTTTATCTCCGGTCGTGGAATCGCATTGGTTCTTACCAACGGAAATCTCCAGACATTCACTAACCCGGAATTCAGTTATCTGGGTACAGGCAAGATCCTTGGGTTTCCGTTTCAGGGTTATCTGGTCCTTTTGATCGCAGTCGTGGTGTGGTGGGTCGTGAACCAGACGGTATTTGGCCGTCAGCTCTTGGCAGTGGGCGGAAACGAGAAGGCCGCGCGGTTGTCCGGCGTTCCTGTCAAACGGGTCAAGATCGGGGCCTACGTGATCTGCGCCGGACTTTCCGGCATGGCAGGCCTGATCGTTGTCGCAATAAACTCCGCTTCGGACGCGGCACGGATTGGCAACCTGATGGAACTGGACGCAATCGCAGCAGCTGTTGTGGGTGGTGCTTTGTTGCAGGGCGGTAAAGCGCCCATATTCGGCGCCATACTGGGTGCCGTGATCATACAGCTCGTCAAATACACGCTATTGGCCAACGGGGTCGCGGATGAAGTCGCGTTGATCGCCAAAGCCGGGATCATCGTGACAGCAGTATACCTTCAGCAAGCGCGCAAGGAGTAAACCGATGCTTGATACATCTGCATTTGACCTGCGCCGCTATCTGCAAGGCAGTACACACAGCATCGGCGTTTGGATCGCGCTTGTCATCCTGATCCTGTTCGGATTGCTGCGCTACGAAAACTTTGGTGGAGCCTACAATATCTCCTCCTTCTTAAACTATAATGCGATGTTCATCGTGATCTCTGTCGGGATGTGCTTTGTGATCCTGACGGGTGGCATCGATCTGTCGGTAGGCTCTGTTGCGGCGTTCACCTCGGTTGTTGCAGCTTATTTATCACCCTACGGAATCCAGATCGCTTTGCCCGGCGCGGTGGCCGCTGGTCTGGCAATTGGGGGGCTGAACGCGTTTTTCGTTGTCGCAATGCGCATTCCACCTTTTATCGCCACGCTCGCCACGATGCTGGGTGCCAAAGGCGGCGCTTTGGTGATCTCGGGTGCACAGACGATTTCGATCGACTGGGAATCGAACTTTACCAAAATGGGCCTCGAAAAGGCGTTCGGTGTTCTGCCCTGGACCATTGTGATCACCTTTGTACTGGTCGTCGCGCTGTGGATTGTTCTGGAGAAGACGTCACTGGGGCGCACAGTTCTTGCCGTCGGTGGCGGTGAGGATGCCAGCATCATGATGGGCTTGAGCGTCACAAAAGCGAAGATCTTTGTCTACACGCTGAGCGGCGGTTGCGCGGGTCTGGCTGGTGTCTTTCTGGCCTCCGGATTTGGCGCAGGTCAGCCTCTAGAAGGTGTCGGGTGGGAATTGTCTGCGATCGCATCTGTTGTTGTTGGCGGCACATTGCTGACCGGTGGCCTGGGATCTGTCCCGGCAACCGTCGCAGGTGCACTGTTGCTGGGTCTGGTTTTCAACATCCTGAACTTCGAGAACGGCCGAGGTGTCATCAGCCTGAGCGCATACTGGCAGATGGTGATCCGCGGCGCCTTCCTGTTTGTCGTGATTGTCTTCCAAAGCCGCGTGGCGTCATCATCCAAGGAAGGAACGGTTTGACATGGGAAAAATCGCAAGCGTTTCCGTGAACCTGTTTGATGTCCCCCTTGCGGAGGTACTGACGGATGCGAAACACGGAGATCATACGCATTTCGAATTGGTCACTGCGACAGTCCGGCTTGAAGATGGCAGCGAAGGCACCGGCTATACCTATACCGGTGGCAAGGGCGGGCGATCCATCGCCGCAATGATCGAACATGATCTGGCATCCTTCCTGACCGGGGAAGAGGCCGACAATGTAGAATCGTTGTACGATGCGATGCAGTGGCATGTTCACTACGTTGCCCGAGGCGGCATAGCATCCTTTGCAATTTCCGCCGTCGATATCGCGTTGTGGGATTTACGGTGCAAATCTCTGGGCAAACCTCTCTGGCAGATTGCAGGCGGTCACAGCAACAGATGCCGAGCCTATGCGGGTGGTATTGACCTGAATTTCCCGCTTCCGAAATTGCTCGCCTCCATTCAGGAATACTTGGACCAAGGCTTCAACGGCGTAAAAATCAAAATCGGGCAGCCCACACTGGAGGAAGATGTCGCTCGGGTCGAAGCGGTACGGAACCTGATTGGACCGGACATCACGTTCATGGTTGACGCCAACTATTCCATGAGTGTGGAACAGGCAATTACCGCCGCGCGTGCTTTTGAGCCTTACAATCTGACCTGGTTCGAGGAGCCGACTATCCCCGACGACTACAAGGGCTTTGGGCGCATCGCGACCAACTCGAACATTCCATTGGCCATGGGTGAAAACCTACACACGATCCACGAATTTGAATACGCAGTGGCAGATGCGTCGCTGGGTTACCTACAGCCGGACGCGTCCAATTGCGGCGGTGTAACGGGTTGGCTGCAAGTCGCGAAACTCAGCCGGGACCACAATCTGCCGATTTGTTCGCATGGAATGCAGGAATTGCATGTCAGCCTTGTCAGCGCGCAGGAAAACGCCGGCTGGATCGAAGTACATTCCTTCCCGATTGACCAATACACCACCCGCCCGCTTCACGTCGAAAACCATTTGGCCGTTGCTCCTGACGATCCTGGGATCGGCGTCACCTTCGATTGGAACAAGCTTCGCCAAGCGCACGAGGAAATGCACTCATGACTCCAGACAAGATAACCGCGGCCTACTACCGTGGTGACAAGACATTCATCGTCGAGACAACCGAAGTGCCACAACCAAAACCGGGTGAAGTTCTTTTAAAGATCGCCTACTGCGGCATTTGCGGCACCGACATGCATGTCTACCACGGAAATATGGACGCACGCGTCGGGCTGAACCGCATCGTCGGTCATGAAATGTCGGCTACTGTGGCGGAGGTTGGCGAAGGTGTGTCCGAGTTTGACATGGGCCAGAAAGTCGTCGTGCGTCCCCTGGCAGCCTGCGGCAATTGTCCGGCCTGCGCGGAAGGATATTCGCACATTTGTCACAACCTGCAATTTCTGGGCTTGGACACGGATGGGGCCATGCAGGAATACTGGTCCGTTCCGGCCGAGACCCTGCATGTTCTACCAGAAGATATACGCCTGGACCATGCCGCGCTGATCGAGCCGGTGGCGGTCGCCTGTCACGACGTGCGGTTATCGCAGTTAACACCCGGCGAAAACGCTGTAGTCATCGGTGGCGGACCCATTGGTGTACTGGTCGCTATGGTCGCCAGAGAAGCAGGAGGCAACGTCACAATCTCAGAGGTCAACGAAAACCGCCTGAGAATCGCGGACCAGCTTGGTTTCGATACCGTCAATCCTTTGAAAAGCGATCTGGTCGCAGCGATCAACGAAAAGACGGGTGGCAAAGGGGCGGAGGTCGTGTTTGAAGTATCCGGGTCTCAGCCCGGCGTAGATGCCATGACGACCGTTGCCGCGACCCGCGGGCGTATCGTGATGGTGGCAATCCATGCGGCACCTCCCAAGGTGGACATGTTTCAGTTTTTCTGGCGCGAACTCAAGTTGATTGGAGCCCGAGTTTACGAGCCCGAGGATTACGAGAAAGCCATAGAACTTATCAGGAATGGCGAGGTGGATGCGGAGACAATCATAACCGATGTCAGCCCGCTGACGGATATCCAATCTGCATTCGAGGCGCTCGACAGCAGCCCGGTTGCGATGAAAAGCCTGATCAAGGTCGGAGGCGGACAATGAGAGGTTTACCGATGTTTGACTTGAGCGGAAAAACAGCGCTCGTCACCGGCTGCAAGCGCGGGATCGGTCGGAGCATGGCAGAAGCTTTGGCAGAGGCGGGTGCCGACATTGTAGGCGTCAGCGCAACTCTGGAGCTGGAAAACAGCGAGGTGGAAAAGACGGTCCGTGCATTTGGGCGCGCATTCAAAGCCTATCAGTGCGATTTCCGAGACAGGGAAGCCGTACTTCAATTCGCGGCCCAGTTGTCTCAGGACGGCATTGTCCCAGATGTTCTCGTCAACAACGCTGGAACGATCAAACGTGCCCCCGCCGCTGAGCACTCGGATGAGTACTGGGACGAAGTCATCGACGTGAACCTTTCCGCTCAGTTCATTCTGGCGCGTGAGATAGGTGCCGCGATGTTGAAGCGCGGCAGCGGAAAGATCGTTTTCACGGCTTCACTTCTGACTTTCCAGGGGGGGATCACAGTGCCAGGATATGCGGCCTCCAAAGGCGGGATCGGCCAACTGACAAAAGCGCTGGCCAATGAATGGGGGGGCAAAGGCATAAGCGTCAATGCGATTGCGCCCGGCTACGTCGCGACCGACAATACGAAGGCCTTGCGCGACGACCCTACCCGTTCGCAGGCTATTCTTGAACGGATACCATTGGGTCGGTGGGGTAAACCGGACGACTTTGCAGGTCCGGCCGTGTTCCTGAGTTCTCCAGCGTCCGACTACGTAAATGGTGAAATTCTTGTTGTGGATGGCGGTTGGATGGGCCGCTAACAACAGCATTTCTCAGGCGCTGGTATACCGAAACTCGCTAGGTAGCTAAGCCCACAGCAGGACAACAACACCGCCCATGAGCGTGGGCCTCACTGAGGATTTCGAAAGCCAAAATCTGAGCCAACTGTATTGAAAACACGCCGATCAGCGCGGTTTTACGCTCAACTTCATGCCTAAGTCCACGGCTATTGAAGCAATCTGGAGTTTCTAGTGCGGACGTTGAATCGATTGAGTACAATGGCGGCTTTGTCCGGAGGCTGTGTGAAAACTCCGGCCCATGAACGCATTTATCGACTGCAAAGAGCATCTCGGGCTATCAACAGAAACGATATAGACCGGATGCTGACGAATGCCTTGCTGACCGATGAGCGACCGTATCTGATCCAATAACTAGAGTATCACGCAGGCTACACGAGAGCAGCCATACGCAAGCATCTAGTGGACTGTCGTGTTTAGACCGGTCCAAACACCGTGCCGTGACACATTCTGAGTACCAAACCAAGCACCACCCAGTAGACCCACAGCACAGCCACTAACGAGTGAGAAAGAGCGAACTAAAACTCGGCAACCATCGCAGTCTCGACTGCATGTACACCTATGCCTACGACAACGCCTGCAAAGATAAGCCCAACAAACGCGTTGATAACGGCCAAAGCCCGGCTCGCGGGTTTCTCCGGCTTAATGTCTCCGTAGCCAACCGTAGTTGCGTTTATGAAAGCATGGTAAAGGCTAGATCCGGTCGACCAACCTTCGATCCGGCCAATTGATACTCCCAGCATGCACACCAAAACCAACAAGAATACAAGTATCGGTGACAGGTAGATCAGGTCCCACAGGAAAACCGATAGAAACGTGCAAATGTAGCTGGCGTCGCAACCCATGGAGAAACTCTACCTCTCTGCCAGTTGGGGGCCTAATTGAAAACCAATGTCTTAACAGGAAGCAGAATGGCTTGTGCCCGCAAGACAATTGCATTTGCTATACCCATGCCATCCACAATTCTTGCAATGAAGGCCGACAGGCCTGTGATCTCACCAGCGTCGATTTCCTTTGCTCGGCTCGTATAAGCAACGCCAACGCACGCACTACCGGGCGGGATGCTATCAAGATGCTGTGGGAAAATAGGTGCCAGGAACGCTGTAACTGTACCGGGTCGCGCTCGATCCTGCTGATCCAGCAGCGCATCCCCCGGTCGGAACTGCCCTGCAGCAATCGCTTCCTGCACGTCATCCACGACCATCGGGATTATGGTCAACGGTTTAGACGCGCAGGTAATTTCCACCAGCATACCCGGCTTGAGCACACTGGCGGAAATCTGACCAAAAGCCGCGATAAAACGCCGTTGTCCCGTGACCTCAGGCACCAATATCCCGGCAGGGCGTAGTATTGGATTAACGATATCACCCGGCTTTAGCAGGAACTGCGTTACCGTCCCGTCCACCTCGGCAAACACGGTGGATTTTGATATCTCGTTCTCAGCCTCTCTCAAAACCGCACGCGCAGTTTCAAGCTGTGCAGGGAGAAGAGTAGTTTGGCGCAATTTGGCACCATCGAGGGAGGCAATTGCGGCTGCGCGCTGACTTTCCGCGCCGGACATTGCTGTTTGTAAGCGTTCCAGTTCCTGCTCACTAACAACGGTGTTGTTTCGTTCCGCAAGCTCCAGACGTCGCTCCAAATCGCTCGTAGCCTGAGCAAGTTCAGCTTCCGTCGCCTCAACCCTTGCGGTGGCGCTCGCGACTTCTGTTGCGATCAGGCCCAGAGCCGCCTCAATCTCCTCGATACGACGCTGAGCCGTTTCCGCTGCTGCCTCCTGCCTTGTGGTGTCCAATCGGAAAATGGAATCACCAGCATTCACGTCGTCATTATTGGCAACGTAGACTTCCGCGACCCGCCCCGCGCGATCCGACAGAATGGTAACTGTGCGAAACGCCGCAGAGACATTCCGCGTTGAGGGGTGGAAATAGAAGATCAACGTAATCAGCGTCACAGCCAGTATTGCACAGGCTGTCAAACCCCACCGCAATTCGTACCAGACATTGAACAGGGTTATTTCGTGACCCCACCGTTTGCCTTGCTTGTAGCGGCGATACAGATAGTCTGGGACGATTGTGATCAGTGCAGAGAAGACTAGCTCAAGCATCGTCGCTCTCCGAGACGTCTACTTCGGTCTTGAGTGGAAAGATCTCATGCAACGGCACGGCGGCGATCAGAATAGCTGCGATCCAGAAAGCGTTATTCAGGGTGAATAGAGAGATTAACCCAAGTACACCGACCAACTGCATTTGGACCTTATGAGCACCTGCTGCCATGCGGTCTGGAATGGCCTGTACTGTGAAGTAGAGTGCGCCAAAACCCAGCAGCACTATGACTAGAACCAATCCAACAACGATCAGAAAACCATCTGTCTCTCCCGGAGGGGTTACCCAAAATGGGAGCCTCGCCATCGCGTCATCAGAAATAGAACTGTTCACTTGCCCCACCCCGCCTTCAACTGATCACATTCAAATATATCTGATTGGAATCAAAATGACCAATCTCACTGCGGATAGAGAAGTGGCTGTTATACGGCTTGGTACGGCGTGAGTAAGGTCGTTGCCGAGCAGACCCGCACACAACCGTTCCACATCGTTCGCAACATCTCAAAACGAAAAAAGTAGTAGGTCGGCACATTATACCAAGCAGGGCAGTTAAGAGGTTCGCATGCTTTGATGTGCGCAGCTTGGCGGAAGAGGTTATGCATATCGGAGTGTGACACTAAGGTGAGAGACACTGCAAACCAATACACTACAATAATGTTTACTATCAGTGCATTATAAGATCGGCGGCGTTTCCCCTAGGCTCCACCAAAACCTAACAATACAACTAGATAGCACGCGTTAGAGCGGTGTGACACACAGGTGTGACACAAAATGAAGCTGCGTGCGTATCTCTCACTGTCCAGACGCGGCATATATTACTTCCGTTGGCCACTGCCAGTCACACGACCAAAACCCCACACCAGACCAAGGCATATCTGCCTTTTCACTTCTGGCTTTTAGCGCGCCTGTAACATCTGCTGCGATCTTTGCCGGTGCAGCCCTTGGATTGGACAACTCGTGTCTGGACTGTCCTAAATTACTGAGCATTGAGTGCACAACTCAGATCGGTAATGCCCCAGATGCGCTTCGGTGCAGTTCACGCGCTGCGCATTAACAGAATGAAACCTGATTAGTTTGCGGCGGTGCTGGCGGCTCAAAACTCACGTGAGTTTTTCCCCAGTTTGCCCGACCGTTAGCGTTCCGCCATTGGTTACCTCGACATAGACGCCCATATCCATATGACCCATCAACTTTTGAATAAGGTAGGGTATCTTCAAGTCCCGCTCGGCCGTTTTCGGGTTCACTTCAGTTGCTGCGCACCTTTTCGTACGTGAGAGTACCTTTAACTCAACATCGCCGAACCTTAGAACCGATCCAACGGCATCCAGCTCAGAAAACGAAGGTAGCCCGTCTATCTCGATATTCGCTCGGAACCGCGCTGGGTGGATATCTGTGTTCAGTTGTCTGCCCAACTTTTCCACAGAGGCCAGATTCAAAACAGATATCGCGTTCATCATTTTCGGCGACACGACAGACACATCCGTAAACCGATGAGGAGCGGAATAGACGAACTTTGGCGGTTCGGGATCTCTTAAGTCTATCTCTGTGCTCAGGAACCTTGCCGCATCCATCCGATCCTCAGGAACTTGCATATTAAAACATCGCATCTTGCCGTTCGCATTGACCTCAAGATCTTGGGTCTCAATATCAAAACGGGTCTGCATGCCTGCCAGTGCAGCCTCGTTCATCAAAACGACAAAACGGTCTTTCGGAAGTGGCTTAGGGTTCTGCATGTCGAAACCGGAGTTGTAACGGGCAAATCCGAAGAGACGATCACCGGGTATGCCCTCTCCTGCTTGCAGCGTCACGGTTTGCATAGGCTCGGAACTCAAGCCTTTAATTGGGTAGCGGTTCATTCGAACGATAGAGAGATTTTTCATACGTCTGCACCTGACCAAACGAGTTAGGCACGATCCTGCGTGGTTCGCGCTATTTGACGCTATCTCCAATTCGTAAATGTATCGACTGAATATACTGCAAGTGGCCACCGAAGCGAATTCCCGAGACCAGTTGATGGCCTGATGTCGCCAAAGTTGGCTGTGTCATTTCGATCGATAGGGCTATTTGACATCCCGCAACCGAAAACACATGCGCATCAACATCTCTGAAATTCCTCTTAAAATCAATTCATAAGCGACTCTGCTCGAGGGTGCCTTCAGCATTTTGAGGTACGAACCTCAAGTTTTTCTGGACTTGAGGTTCGTACCTCAAATAGCCTTGGGGGTATGCCGCGATTCGCACATCCTCGGTTGACGGCGCAAAAAAGGGAGGAATGGATGACTTACTCAAAACTGGCCTCGGCCAGCGCAATAGTCCTTGCCGCTACTACTCTTTCTACCAAGGCAAATGCTGAAGATCTGACGCTATGTTGGGCTGCATGGGACCCGGCCAACGCGCTTGTCGAGCTATCAAAGGAATTCGAAGCAGAATCCGGCCACACGATGAATTTCGAATTTGTTCCTTGGCCAAATTTTGCGGACAGAATGCTGAATGAGCTGAACTCCGGTGGTAAGCTCTGCGACCTGCTGATTGGTGACAGTCAATGGATCGGCGGTGGCGCGGAAAACGGTCACTATGTCCAACTGAACGACTTCTTCGATGCTGAAAGCATCAGCATGGACGATTTTGCGCCAGCCACCGTTTACGCCTATTCGACCTGGCCCAAGGGCACACCAAACTACTACGCGCTGCCCGCGATGGGTGATGCCAATGGCTGGTTCTATCGTAAGGACTGGTTCGAAAACCCTGAAATCCAGGCGGCATACAAAGAAGCCACAGGGCAGGATTTGCGCGAGCCTCAGTCTCAGAAAGAGTTGCTACAGATCGCCCAATTCTTCCAGGGTCGTGAGATCGATGGAAAAACCGTGTATGGAGCAGCCATTTTTACCGAGCGCGGCTCGGAAGGGATCACGATGGGCGTGACCGGGGCGCTTTACCCCTGGGGTTTCAAATACGAAAACACTCCTGGCTCATATGACATGGAAGGCGCAGTAAACTCACCGGAAGCAGTTGAGGCTTTGGAGTTCTACAAGGAATTCTACAAAACAGCGACGCCTCCGGGATACACCAATTCGTACATGGGTGAGAGCCTGGACGCCTTTAAGTCAGGTCAGGTCGCAATGGCTATGAACTGGTTTGCGTTCTTCCCTGGTCTTTATGCCGATCCCAATACCGGCGGTGACAAGATCGACTTCTTCGTGAATCCACCACAAAATCAGGCCGGTTCAACACTCGGCGGACAAGGAATTTCTGTTGTCAGTTACTCTGACAAACAAGACGCCGCACTTGAGTACATTAAGTGGTTCGCACAGCCAGAAGTTCAGGCGAAATGGTGGGAGCTAGGCGGCTATTCGGCGCATAACTCAGTGCTGGAAGATCCTGGTTTCGTGGATAGCCAACCGTTCGCCGGTGATTTCCTGGAGGCAATGGCTGGGGTTCAGGATTTCTGGCAGGAGCCTGCTTATGCAGAACTGCTGTTGGCAATGCAGAAACGCATCCACGACTACGTCGTAGCCGACCAGGGCACGGCCCAGGAAGCGCTTGATCTTCTGATCGAAGATTGGACCGAAACCTTCGAAGACGAAGGCAAGTTGTAATCCGGAAGTAGGGCGGAAGCGGGTGCGAACCCGCTTCACCTTCACCCGTAAGTCCAAAACCAACAAGAACTGGCAAAGAGATGTCTGACAGGACTGTAGATCGCGTTGCGCAGGCAACGCCCGTGCGAGTTGCGCGAAAAATTCGGGGGTTATCCGACCGCGCGATCGCCTGGATATTCATCTCCCCAACGATATTTCTGCTGCTGGCGATCAATATCTTTCCGTTGATCTGGACCATCAAACTGAGCTTTACCAACTACAAAGCCAACCGGATCGCGCGTGAAGTCAAAGATGTCGGGTTCAGGAATTACGAGCGTATCCTGACGGACTCCGACACTTGGTTGAATATGCAGGCAACGGCGCACTTCCTGTTCTGGACGATCTTTTTTCAGGTGCTGATCGGTTTCACGCTGGCGTGGTTGATCAACAAGAAATTCAAAGGCAACGATCTTTGGACCACGATTATCGTGCTGCCGATGATGTTGTCCCCGGCAGTCGTCGGGAACTTCTGGAAGTTCCTCTACCAGCCGCAGATCGGTCTGTTTAACTACATCGTGTCGTGGTTCACCGGCAAGGACCCGTCAAGTTTTGAGATGTTGGGCTCGGTGACTTTGGCCCCATGGGCGATCGTGATCGTTGACACCTGGATGTGGACGCCTTTTGTGATGCTGATCTGTCTGGCCGGACTGCGCAGTATTCCCGACTATATCTACGAAGCGGCCGAGATCGACCGGGCCAGCAAGCTGCGGCAGTTCTTCACGATCACCATCCCGATGGTTCTGCCGTTCCTGATGCTCGCGGTGCTGTTTCGAGGGATCGAGAACTTCAAGATGTTCGACCTCGTGGTTCAGCTAACCGGCGGTGGGCCGGGTTCTGTTACCGAACTCACTTCGATCAATCTCAAGCGAGAGGCGTTTGAGAAGTGGCGTACGGGCTATGCCTCGGCCTATGCGATCATCCTTTTCGTCACCGTGTTCGGCCTTGCGTCGATCTACGTCAAAGCCCTGAACAAGGTGAAACAGAGATGAGCAGTTTTTCCGTCACCGAACCTTCGAACCGGTCCAAGTGGATAGCTGGTTTTCTGGTCATCGCCTATGCACTGATCACGATGATCCCGCTGGTGTGGATTTTGCTGACTGGCTTCAAATCCCCAGCCGATGCGATCAGTTATCCGCCCAAAATGGTATTTGACCCAACGCTTGAAGGCTATGTCAACCTTTTCACCACGCGCACGCGGCAAACGCAGGAATTTCTGGAAGCCAACCCGCCGCAGAATTGGGCCGATGAGATCGTGCGCCAATACGACATGGTGATCGTTGGGCCGTCCAAGTTCGGTGAGCGCTTTATGAACTCGGTTATCATCGGATTTGGCTCGACGTTCTTGAGCATCTTTCTTGGTACGCTGGCTGCCTATGCGTTCAGCAGGTTCAAAGTTCCGCTGAAGGACGACCTTCTGTTCTTCATCCTCAGTACAAGGATGATGCCTCCGGTTGCCGTCGCAATCCCGATTTTCCTGATGTTCAGAAACCTTGGTCTCAGCGACACGCATCTTGGCATGATCCTGCTGTATACGGGCGTGAATATCTCTCTGGCAGTTTGGTTGCTGAAGGGTTTTATCGACGAAATACCGAGAGAGTACGAAGAAGCCGCTCTCATAGATGGCTACACACGGTTTCAGGCATTCTACAAAGTGGTGCTGCCGCAAGCCGCCACCGGCATAGCTTCAACTGCTATCTTCTGCCTGATCTTCGCATGGAATGAGTACGCGTTTGCGGTGCTGCTGACATCCGCGAATGCGCAAACTGCGCCGCCCTTCATTCCAACCATCATCGGTATCGGCGGCCTGGATTGGCCTGCCGTAGCAGCTGGCGCGACGATCTTCCTGATCCCGGTGATGATTTTCACCATCCTGATGCGCAAACACTTGCTGCGTGGGATTACATTCGGAGCCGTGCGCAAATGAGCGAGTTTCTTACCGGATTGATGCGGCTGCGCCGCGGCCCATGGGAGATGGTCGCGACCATCCTCATCGCACTGGGTGTCTTCATGTTGATGCAGCCCTTTGTCCTTTGGGTCTTCACCTATTCTTTCATCGTCACGCTGATCGGAACCGTCATGTTCATCATCGTCAGCCATTTCCCGGAGTAGAAATGGCCCAGATCGTAGTCAAAAATGTAAAAAAGATGTTCGGCGATTTCACCGCTGTCCGCGAAAGCTCGTTCACGATTGAGGACGGTGAGTTTTTCATGCTGCTGGGGCCATCCGGTTGCGGAAAGACAACAACTCTGCGGATGATCGCGGGCTTGGAACTTCCCACATCTGGCGAGATTTACCTAGACGGTGAAGAAATCAGCCAACGACCGCCCTCAGAGCGCGACATTGCCTTCGTTTTTCAGATGTTCGCGCTGTATCCACACATGAACGTGCGCAAAAATATCAGCTATCCACTGATATCGCAGGGTATGCCGCGTGCTGCAGTAAAGGCCAAAGTGGAGGAAGTCGCTGGGATTCTAGGGATAACGGACATACTAGATAGCCCGGTAGGCGGGCTTTCAGGCGGCGACAGGCAGCGCGTGGCGCTTGGTCGCGCGATTGTTCGCGAGCCCAAGGCGTTCATGATGGACGAACCTCTTGGTGCTTTGGATGCAGAGTTTCGCGAGCACATGGCTGAAGAACTGCGCGCGCTTCATGATCGCATGGGCGCGACCACTGTTTATGTTACACACGACCAGTTGGAAGCCATGCAAATGGGCGACAAGATCGTCGTAATGAACAACGCTGTGATCGAGCAATTCGGCACGCCTCAGGAGATTTACGACAAACCAGCTACGATGTTTGTGGCTGACTTTATCGGGTCTCCTTCAATGAATTTCCTGCGGTTTCAGGGGAAGGTCGAACCTGGCTCGGAAATGGTCCGACTGAACGGCCATGACGAAGCTGTGCCCAAACTGATGGAAGGGGCAGAGGGAGACTTGGTCTTTGGTGTCCGCCCCGAGCATGTTTTTCTATCGGATGTCAGCGCTTACCGGGCCAAGGTCCTGGCCGCAGAATACCTGGGGACCACCCAGATCGTGACGCTGCAAAGTCCAAATGGAGAGCTGAAAGCCCGAATTGATGCACGCGAAGTCGTCAATCCCGGCCAGACAGTGGGATTGGAGTTTCGCTCACCTGCAGTGACCGTATTTGAAATGTCTACGGGCCGTGCGTTGCGGTCCGCTCTGAACGGCGAGGTGCTAAACAATGGCTGAAGTCGATTTGGAGAATATTTCGAAGTCATACGGTAAAGTCAAAGCGGTGGACGATATTTCTATGACGATCCCCAACGGCGCCTTCGTGGTGTTGTTGGGTCCGACTGGTGCCGGAAAAACAACGACGCTGAGGTTGATCTCCGGACTCGATAAATTGGATTCGGGAACGGTGCGAATTGCCGGGCGAGACGTTGGAATAGAAACGCCAGCCCAGCGCGATGTGGCGATGGTCTTCCAGCAATATTCGCTATACCCCCATATGACAGTGCAGGAGAACCTGTCGTTTCCTCTGCGGTCGCCGATCCTGAAGACGCCAGAGGATGAGATCGCGAGAAAGGTTAACGAAGTCGCGGAAATCCTCCAGATCCCGCACAAACTGGACAACAAAGCCACCGAACTTTCTGGCGGCGAGATGCAGCGCGTGTCAATCGGACGGGCGCTGGTGCGTGACCCCCAGATTTTCCTAATGGACGAACCACTCAGTTCTTTGGACGCCAAGCTTCGGGCAGATTTGCGTGTGGAACTGAAGAGAATTCAGGCGGATTTGGGGTCAACCTTACTGTACGTGACCCATGATCAGGTTGAAGCCATGACAATGGCGACGCATATCGGCGTTCTGGAAAATGGAAGGTTGGTTCAGTACGGGACACCCCGGGATATCTATGAAAACCCCGGCAGTGTTTACGTTGCCAGCCGGTTAGGCCTGCCACGGATAAACATCCTGCCATCCGAGTTGTTCGGAGGCGATCACAAGGGCCCGCAGATTGGTCTTCGCCCGGAAAACATCATTGAAGGCGAAGGCCGTGATGCGCGTGTAGTACGTGCTGAGCATCTGGGGGATCAAACGCGACTGCACTTGGACTTGAATGGCCACCCGGTTGTGACACTGATTGACATCCATCAGGACTATCCCGCTGGAAAACTTATAAAAATCCGCCCTCACAATCCATTGTATTTTGACGCGTCTGGCGCGCGAGTGAATTAAGGAGCAAAAGCATGGCCCAGTTCCTCAACACGAAAGAAACCTTGGTCACAGAGGCAATAGACGGTCTTCTGGCGTCCTCTGGAGGACGACTTACCCGGTTGGACGGATACCCACACATCAAGGTTGTTTACAGGTCGGATTGGGACAAGTCGAAAGTCGCCTTGGTTTCCGGCGGAGGGTCTGGTCACGAACCCGCACATGCGGGTTTTGTTGGCGCCGGTATGCTGACAGCAGCCGTATGTGGCGAAGTTTTTGCGTCCCCGCCAGTTGAGGCGGTTCTGGCTGGCATTCTTGCGGTTACTGGTGAGGCTGGGTGCTTGCTTATTGTCAAGAATTACACCGGCGATCGGTTGAACTTTGGACTGGCAGCTGAACGCGCCCGTGCATTGGGCCGCAGGGTAGAGATGGTCGTTGTCGACGATGACATCGCCCTGCCCGACCTTCCGCAACCGCGCGGCGTGGCAGGAACTTTGTTCGTGCACAAAATTGCTGGCGCGCTTGCTGAAACGGGTGCTGACCTAGGCACTGTCACCAATGCAGCAAGCAGCACCATAGCCAAGGTGGTGAGCATCGGTATGAGCCTGGACACCTGCACCGTTCCGGGTTCTCCAAAAGAAGACAGGATTGCACCCGGCAAAGCGGAACTCGGCTTGGGCATCCATGGTGAGCCCGGTGTACAGCAGGTGGAATTTTCAAACGCTGTATCGGCCATGGCCACAGTGGTAGAGAAGCTAAAGCAACGGGTGGAATCTGGGGATTGTGTGGCCTTGGTCAACAATCTCGGGTCCACAACTCCGCTAGAAATGGCTGTCCTCACACACGCCTTGTCCGAAACTGGTATCGCCCGCCATATCATTGGCCCGGCACCAATGATGACATCGCTGGATATGCACGGGTTCTCTGTTTCCGTTCTGCCCGTAAATCAGAACGATTTGTCGGCGCTTGAAGCGCCTGTTGATCTGGCGGCTTGGCCCGGCGTCAATTCCATCGATCCACTAAAAGTAGCGCCTTTGCCTGACGGGTTGACTCCGATTGATCCAATTCCTTCAAACAATCCTGTGACACGGGAAACGATCGTCCGGTTGTCTGAACTGCTTATCAACGCTGAGAAGACCCTGAACGAGTTGGACGCGAAATCTGGTGATGGCGACACAGGGAGCACATTGGCGACTGCTGCACGAGCGTTGCAAGGCAGTCTTGACCGAATGCCGCTCGCTGATTTGACACAGTTGTTTCCCGCCTTGGGCAATGAATTGAGCCAGACAATGGGCGGTTCTTCCGGCGTGATACTCGCAATCTTTTTCAACGCGGCTGGAGATGCCTGCGCGAGCGGAGCTTCTGCACCGAAATCCTTGGTCGAAGGTCTGAATCGAGTAAGCCAGGTTGGGGGCGCCAAGGTCGGTGACAGGACAATGCTTGATGCCCTGGCGCCTGCACTTGCTGCACTCCCGTCTGGCCTGAGCCATGCGGCAAAGGCTGCCCGCCAAGGCGCGGACAACACGGCTAAAATTCGTCGTGCGAAGGCGGGCCGCGCGGCCTATGTTCCCGAAGAAAACCTAGTTGGACATAACGATCCCGGCGCTGAGGCTGTTGCTTTGTTGTTTGAAGGCTTAGCGCGGGAGATTGAGGGCTGAAGAACACGTGGAAGACCAAAAACAAAAGTTAGAATTGGTGAAAAAGCCAACCGTCAATGACATCGCGCGCGTAGCGGGTGTCAGCCTGGCGACTGTTGACCGGGTCTTGAACAGGCGCCCCGGTGTGCGGGCCGTAACCGTGCAGAAAGTACAAAAGGCGATTGATGAGTTGGGGTATGTGCGCGACACGGCCGCGGCCAACCTCGCGCGTAACCGCGTCTACAATTTCCTCTTTGTTTTGCCGGACACGGACAACGAGTTTGTAGAGGCGATTAGCAGTCAGATCGCAGAACAATCGCGTGACCAGTTTATCGAACGAACTCGCATTGCAATCGAGAAGGTAGCTCCGTTTGAGCCGCAAGACATCGTCAACATCCTGGATGCTGTCGACAGTTTGGAGGTCGATGGAGTGGCCGTTTTCGGACCTGAAACGCCTTCTGTCCGCGACGCTGTAAAGAGGATCAGGGACAAGGGCGTTCCAGTAGTTGCCTTCGTGTCTGACTTGCCAAGTTCTGATAGAGATCACTTTGTAGGCATCGATAATATTTCAGCAGGACGAACAGCTGCTCAGCTGATGGGACGATTTGTGCATCGCGAGGGTAAGGTATTGGTCCTGACAGGCTCTCGCTTGGCACGCGATCATCTGGAACGACGCCAGGGTTTTGATCTTGTTGTGGCTGAGGATTTTCCTCATCTCGAAGTTGTGGCGTCCGTAGAGGGTCGGGATGATCCGGATCTGATCTACACGATGATGCCCGAGATTTTTGAAACCTACCCGGATTTGGTTGGAATATACTCGTCAGCTGCAGGCAATGCTGGTCTGATTCAGTTTCTTTCAGAGAATACGTTCAGCAAAGATCTGGTGATCATAGCGCATGAGCTCACTCCACTTAGTCGTGAAGCGCTTAGGCTTGGAACGTTTGACGCTCTAATCTCGCAAGACTCGGGGCACATTGTTCGTTCAGCCATCCGTCTGCTGCGCGCGACTTCGGACAAGGTTCCATTCAACAAGGCGCAGGAACGTATCCGTATCGACATCTATCTGAAGGAAAACTTACCGCCATAAAGGCACAGGTTTTGGGGAGAAAATCTAATGAAGACGATCAAAGGGCCGGCTCTGTTTCTTGCACAATTTGCAGGGGACGAAGCACCGTTCAATTCATGGGATGCGATCACCAAATGGGCGGCTGATTGCGGATACAAAGGCGTTCAGGTTCCCAGTTGGGATGGCCGGTTGTTCGACCTGGAACAGGCCGCGTCCAGCACCGGTTATTGTGATGACTTCAAAGGCAAAGCCAGCGAAAATGGTGTCGAAGTCACTGAACTGTCGACGCATCTTCAAGGTCAGCTTGTGGCCGTTCACCCGGCCTATGACACTGCATTTGATGGTTTCGCAGCCGAGAGTGTCCGAGGGAACCCGAAGGCCCGACAAGAATGGGCGGTGGACCAAGTCAAAAAGGCACTATCAGCATCGAAAAACTTGGGTATTTCTGCTCACGCGACGTTCTCAGGCGCGTTGGCTTGGCCCTACGTATATCCTTGGCCGCAGCGCCCTGCCGGATTGATTGAAACGGCATTTGATGAGCTCGCGCGCCGTTGGATGCCGATCCTGAATCACGCTGACGAATGCGGCGTTGATGTCTGCTATGAAATTCACCCCGGAGAAGACCTCCACGACGGCGTGACATTCGAAATGTTTCTCGAGCGGACAGGCAATCACCCTCGGGCCTGCATGTTGTACGACCCGTCTCACTACGTGCTGCAATGCCTCGACTACCTGGACAACATCGACATCTACAAGGATCGGATCCGGATGTTCCATGTGAAAGATGCCGAGTTTAATCCAACTGGGCGGCAGGGTGTTTATTCTGGGTATCAAAGCTGGGTTGATCGGGCTGGACGGTTCCGGTCACTTGGCGATGGCCAGGTGGATTTCGGGGCCGTCTTCTCAAAAATGGCTGCGAATGACTTTGATGGTTGGGCAGTGGTCGAATGGGAATGTTGCCTCAAACACCCTGAGGATGGAGCGCGTGAGGGCGCACAGTTTGTGTCCGATCACATTATCCGCGTGACCGAAAAGGCCTTCGATGACTTCGCTGACAGTGGCGCAGACGAAGCGGCTAACCGTAAGATGCTGGGGATTGAGTGATGGTTACAGGACGCAGGGAAGAAACCTCAGGTCGCATTCGCCTTGGCATGGTTGGCGGTGGAAACGATGCCTTCATAGGCGGCGTTCATCGAATTGCGGCGCGATTGGACGACAAGTTTGAATTGGTTGCCGGTGCTTTGTCTTCTACACCTGAGAAATCTCTTGAAAGTGGGCAGGCATTGGGGCTCGAACGGGTTTATGAAGACTTCAAGCAAATGGCGATAAGGGAAGCCCGGCTGAAATCTGGGATCGAGGCAGTTTCAATTGTCACACCAAATCACGTTCACTATGCTGCCGCACGCGAGTTCCTGAAGCGTGGCATTCACGTTATTTGTGACAAGCCACTCACCTCGACCCTTGCCGATGCAAAAAAGCTGGTCAAAGCAGCGGAAAGCGCAGACGCGCTGTTCATATTGACCCACAACTACACAGGCTATCCGATGGTTCGGCAGGCGCGTGAAATGGTTGCCAACGGAGATATTGGGAGTATCCGCGTAGTTCAGGTTGAATACCCACAGGACTGGCTGACCGAACAGCAGGACTTTAAACAGGCTGAATGGCGGACCGATCCTGAACGCTCTGGCGCAGGTGGATCAACCGGTGACATCGGCACCCACGCGTACAACATCGCCTGCTTTGTAACCGGGTTAAAGGCGGAAAGCCTTGCGGCGGATTTGCAGGCCTTTGTGCCGGGCCGCAAAGTCGATGACAATGCGCACGTCCTGCTTCGTTTCGAAGGCGGAGCGCGGGGCATGCTGTGGTCTTCTCAGGTGGCTCCTGGCAATGAAAACGCGCTCCGATTGCGGGTCTATGGTGAAAAAGGTGGATTGGAGTGGGCTCAGGAAGATCCCAACTACCTGTGGTTTACGCCCTACAACGAGCCTAAGCGTTTGATCACCCGAAATGGTGCCGGGGCTGGAGATGCTGCCAACCGGTTAAGTCGAGTTCCCCCCGGACATCCTGAGGGGTATCTTGAGGGGTTCGCAAATGTCTATGGAGAGGCAGCAGAGGCCATTCAAGCTTTCCGAAATGGGATTTCACCTGAGGCGTCGGTTATCTATCCAACGGTCCATGACGGGCTCAATGGTGTTAAGTTTGTGGCCGCATGCGTGCAAAGTTCTTCAAGGAATGCGGCTTGGGTCAAGTTAGAGTAAAATCTGGCTCTGAGTATGGAGCATGCTTATTGATCACCGGGCAGATAGTCATTTTCAATAGGATGCGGGTTTTGAGTGTTTGGTACCAACGCTCAATTCTGCCTTGGGTCACCATGCCAAGCTGCGGTTTTGCTTCGGCGAACATCTTTCCAACCGCTTAGTGTGACGTGTGATGTGTGTCTATAGTGAAGTTGAAGAGCTGCTGCGGGATGCCGTAATTGCACGTCATAAGCTGGCCGATGTCCTGTCCCGACATCTCGGTCACGAAGACATCCGCACCCCTGCCGGATTCGAGAGACAACTCGTCGGGGCAAGCAACCGGGCCGTATCTGGATCGGGTCACGTGCGACCGTGGCCATTTGCGCCGCTGCGATTGCTATGGTCTAGGTGGTTGAGCGGGCGGAGTTTTTCCTGTGATGCTATAGTCTTTCGCGGTTACGAATTTTTGAGGGCTTCACTTGCCGTTCTTCTGGTTGAGCGCGCCGCCTTGCAGACCCTTTGAGATCAAGTCGCGTCTGCTTTTCGCGGGAAGCAGTTATTCGTCCATATTGCAGCAAGCGACGCTTTGGGCTTATTTTGTTGAAAAACTCGGGCTTGATCGGTTGGTAAGTTGCTGATTCAATTCTTCCTAAAGGGAG